>CAIYQJ010000099.1 GCA_903928275.1 uncultured Chloroflexota bacterium | reverse complement strand
CTCGCCTGCGCCCTGGCCTTCCGGATGCGCCTCTGGAACATCGGTGCGGAAGGCCAGTTCCTCATGGGAGCGTGGGGTGCCTCGGCGGTGGTCCTCGTCCCGCTCGTGCCGGCCGGCACGCCGGCGATCGTCACGATCCCCCTCATGATGGTCGCCGGGATGCTGGTCGGGGGTGTGTACGGGGCGATCCCGGGGATCCTCAAGGCCTATCGCGGCGTGAACGAGATCATCGTCACGCTCATGCTCAACTACGTCGCCGCCCTCTGGATCGCCTACTGGGTCTTCGGACCGTGGAGCGAGGGAGGCTTCCAGCTCACGGCACAGTTCCCGAAGGCGGCATGGCTCCCGCGCCTGTCGGACCTCACGAGCTCCATCCCGCTGTTCTCCGGCCTGACCGTCCACCTCGGGTTCGTCATCGCCCTCGTGGCCGCCGTCCTCGTCCGCTTCCTGCTGGTCCGGAGCCGCCTCGGCTACGAGATCCGGCTCATCGGCGACAGTCCCCGGGCGGCGCGCTACGCGGGCATCAACGTGGCCCGGAACATCGTCATCGTGTTCGCCCTCTCGGGGGCGCTCGCGGGCCTGGCCGGCATGACCGAGGTGACCGGCGTGGTCCACCGGCTGCAGCTGGCCATCTCGCCGGGCTACGGCTTCACGGCGATCATCGTCGCCTACATCGCGAAGCTGAACCCATACGGCGTCGTCGTCGCCGCCATCGCGTTCGGCGCGCTCATCCTCGCGGGCCGCGAGATCCAGCCTTCGGGCATCCCCGCGATGATCCAGGGGATCCTCCTCTTCTCGCTCATCGCGAGCGAGGTGGTCCTCCGCTACCGGGTCCGCGTCGAGCGGCGGGCGGCCTGATGGACCCGACGATCATCCTGGCCGCGGGCGTCGCCTCCGGGACCGTGCTCCTGTTCGCCGCGGTCGGCGAGATCTTCGCCGAGCGCGCGGGCGTCATCAACCTCGGCGTCGAGGGGATGATGCTCATCGGGGCGGTCGCCGCGTTCGGCACGGCCGTGGCGACGGGCAACGCGTGGCTCGGCCTCGCCGTGGGCACGCTCGCCGGCGGGCTCCTCTCGGTGCTCCACGCGATCGTCACGATCAGCTTCCGCGCCGAGCAGGTCGTCTCCGGGCTCGCACTCACGTTCCTCGGCACAGGGCTTGCCCGCGTGCTCGGCGAGGACCTCTCGAAGGCGGGGGCGATCTCGCTCCTGCCGAGCGCCACGATCCCCGTGCTCTCGGCGATCCCGGTCGTGGGCCCCATCTTCTTCACCGACCAGAGCGTGCTCGTCTACGTCGGCTTCATCGTCGTTCCGGTCGCCTGGTACTGGATCGGCCGGACGCGCCCGGGACTGCACCTGCGGGCCGTCGGCGAGAACCCGGCGGCCGCGGACACGCTCGGCGTGGACGTCGTGCGCCTGCGGTACGCCTACGTCGTGGTGGGCGGCCTCTTCGCCGGCCTCGCCGGGGCCACCATCACGCTTGCGATCTCACCGGGCTGGTTCGGCGACCTCACGACGAGCGGCCAGGGCTGGATCGCGGTGGCCATCGTGATCTTTGCCCAGTGGAGCCCGCTCCGGGCCGCATTCGGGGCGTTCGCGTTCGCGGCGATCCGGCGGATGCTGCTGGACATCCAGGGGCCCCACGACCTCTTCGGGGTGCCCAACCCCTTCTTCCACGACCACACCCTCACGTTCTTCCTGCAGATGTTCCCCTACATCCTCGTCATCCTGGTGCTCGTCGCGGTCTCCGGCTCGGCGATGCGCAAGCGCATCGGCGCGCCCGCCGCGCTCGGGATCCCCTACGTGCGGGGCGAGCGGGGCCACTGAGAGGCGGCCACGGCCGCGATCGGGCGTCCGTCGACCTCGGGGCGGATCGACGCGGCGACGTGACCCCGCGACCCGGGGGCGCCGCCGACCCGCGCCCCTCACCCGTGGATGTCGCGGCGCTCCCAGACCACGGCCGCGGCAACGAGGCAGCAACCGGCCATGGCGACGAGCGCCAGGACGTGGGCCGGCTCCAGCCCGTGGCGCAGCGGGTCGTTCCCGATGTACCAGTAGAACGGCGAGACGACGCGCCAGCCGGCCATGCCCGTGACGAGGGGCGCGAGCGTGTTCACGAAGTAGGCGACGACGGCCAGCATGGTCGCGATGGCTATCGCCGCCATCCTCCTGGCGAGGATCGCGCCGACGAGGAGCGCCACGCCGCCGAAGGCGATCCCGAGGAGCGCGAGGCTCACGAGCGCGACGGCGACATGGTCGAGGCGGAGCTGGACCCCGAAGACGAGGGTGGCCAGCGAGACGCCCACCCACACCGCGGCCGCCACGACCGCCGTCCAGAGGACCACCGCCGCGGCCTTCTCGGCGACGACCCGGCTGCGCCGGATCGGGTTCGCCAGGAGCAGGTCCGCCGTCCCGGATTCCTCTTCGGCGGCGGTCGCGCTCGCGCCGAGGGCGATCCCGATGGCGAGGAGCATGAGCGGCCCCACGAATCCGAAGAGCTCGATGTTGAGGAACCCCTCGGCCGTGGACATGTCGAGCCCGGTCGCGGCGAAGAGCGCCTTGAAGGCCTCGGGCATCTGGTCGATGAACTGCTGCATCGTGCCCATCATCGAGCCGGTCCCGAGCGCCGGGTACAGCGCCACGTAGATGCCCGGAAGCACCGCGGCGAACAGCGACCACGCGAGCACGGCCCGCCACTGGTCGTGGATGGACTTCCCGAGGACGCTACGCAGCTGCATCGCCGGCGTCCCCGTAGTAGGCGAGGAAGATCTCCTCGAGGCCCGGCTCGGACGAGACGACGTCGACGAGATCGAAGGCGGACGCCGCCCGGAAGAGTGCCGCCACCGGTCCCGCGACGGTGCAGGTGACCGTGGATCCGTCCACGACGACGTCGCGCACGCCCCCGACGTCGGCGAAGGATCCGGCCGGGAGCGGGGCGGCGAACCGCAGCTCGAGCCGCCGCATGGCGCGCGCCTTCAGGTCGGCCACGCGCTCCACCGCGAGCAGACGTCCTTCCCGCACGATCGCTACGCGGTCGCACGTCCGCTCGATCTCGGGCAGGACGTGGCTCGACATGAAGACGGTGCGTCCGTCCGCGCGGACCTCGTCGAGGAGCCGGTAGAACGTCTGCTGCACGAAGGGGTCGAGGCCCTGCGTGGGCTCGTCGAGGATGACGATCTCGGGCCGGCCCATGAGCGCCTGGACGAGCCCCACCTTCTGGCGGTTGCCGTGGGACAGCGTCCGGATCTCTCGCGTCGTGTCGAGATCGAGCGCCTCGGCGATCCGGGCCGTGTCGGCGGGGTCGAATCGATGGCGCAGGTGGCCGAAGTACGAGAAGAGCTCCAGCGCGCTCACCGAGCCGTAGAGCCGGAGCTCCCCGGGCAGGTAGCCCACCCGGTGCCGGATCGCGAGGCCGCCGCCGTGGCTGTCGAGGCCGAACACCTCTGCCCGACCCTCGGTGGGCCGGATGAGGTCGAGCAGGAGGCGGATCGTCGTCGTCTTGCCGGCCCCGTTGGGCCCCAGGTAGCCGAAGATCTCGCCCGGATCGACCTCCAGGTCGAGGCCGACGATGCCGCGGCTCTTGCCGTAATGCTTCGTGAGTCCGTGGGTGCGGATGACCGGGTCCGACACGGTGCACCTCCACGCCCGCCGCTGCCGCGGCGACGCGCGGCCCCGGGACCGCGACGGGCGGACGAAACCGTCGGTCGGAGCCGACGGCTGTGGGTATCGTCGAGCGCCGCGCCGGCCGTCGCGAGGGCCGAACGGACGCGCCGGGCGGTATGCTCGGCCCGGATCCACCGTTCCGGCCCCCGTCACCCTCCGCCGGGCGGCTCCGCGAGCACGTCGAGGATCTCCTCGAGGGCGTCGATCTCCACGTCCGCGGGCGGGTCGCCGGGCTCCGGTTCGCGCCCGGCCCCCGGGAGCGGCGAGCCCGGGTTGCGCGCATGCAGCCACGCGGCGCGCCAACCGGCCCGGCGGGCGCCGGCGACATCCGCGCGGGGATCGTCGCCGACGTGGAGGAACGACGCCGGCGACGCGCCGGCCATCCCCAGGGCGGCTTCGGCGGCACGGAAGATCGATGCATCCGGCTTGATCGCCCCCACGTCCGCCGACACGACCACCGCCGCGAGGTACGGTCGCCATCCCGCGCGGACCACGAAGGCCTCGATCGTCGGCGCGTGCGGCCAGTTCGAGAGGATCCCGACGCGCCGCGTCGCCGCGATCACGGCGAGGACGGGGGCGACCCCCGGCGGTACGGGGATCCCCGCGACCCAGCGGTCACGGTAGGCATCGAGCGCCCAGGTCAGCTCGGCCGGGTCCACGGCGGCGTCCACCTCCGTGTCGTCCCACCGGTCCTCGGCGCGCGGCGCGGGCATGCCGCGCCGCCGCGCGATCACGCGGGCGAACCGCCTGCCGAGGTCCATCTCGCGGCCCTCGGTCACGTCCTCGCGCACCTGCCGGTCGCGCTCCTCGGCCCAGGCGACGAGGAAGGGCCCCGGGTCGCCGAGCGCGAGCCGGTGGCACGTATCGACAGCGACAGCGGCCACGACCGCGCGGAACGCGACCGGCGAGACGGGCACCAGCGTGTCGCCGAAGTCGAACGTCACCGCCCGGATCGCACGCGGGTCGAGCCGAGGGAGAGGGGTCACTCCTGCCATCGTCTCACTACCGCGCGGCGCTCGCCGGGCAGATCTCGCGGAACGCGCAGTAGGAGCACGACACGTAGCTCGGCGTCGCCGCGAAGTCCGCCGCGCGGATCCCGGCGGCCGCTCGGCCGATCGCCTCGCCGACCTTCTCGAGCCTGGCCGCGTCCACCGTCGCACTGCCGACGAGCCCGGTGCCGAGGAAGTGGAGCGCGACCGCGTCCGGCAGGCGTCCCGTCGCGGATCGCCACGCCAGGGCATAGATCCCGAGCTGCAGCGACTCCCGGGCACGGTGGCGTGCCTGGGCCGGATCACGGACGTCGCTCGACTTGTAGTCGGTGATCGTCACGCGCTCGCGCCCGGCGAACGGGAGCGTCGGCGTGAGGACGTCGAGGCCGCCGAGTCCCAGCGGATCCGATGCCGACCGCGCGCCCTCGTCCGCCGCTCCGGGGATCGGCCGCCCCGGGTTGACGGCGTCTTCCACCTCCGGGCCGTCCGCCACGGGGACCACATCGACGCGGTCCCATCGGCCGCGCACGCGGTCGCCATCGAACATGAAGGAGAACTCCTTCTCGACGTACGCCGGCACCACGGCTCCCGGGGCCAGCTGCTCGGCCCGGAACCGCAGCAGGGCCGCACGTCCGGCGGCCCGTCGCGCCTCCTCGTGCTCGCGGGTGACGAACCCCTCGTTCGACCATGCCCGGTCGAAGACCTCGAGAAGCTCCTCCTCGGAGATCGCCTCTCCAAGCGCCTGGCGCCGGTGCAGCTCCTGGACCGCGCGATGGAGCGCCGCGCCGTAGACGATCGCATGGTGGGGCGAGATCGGGAGCCGCAGGACGTGGACGTAGCGGTACTTGGCCGGGCACGTCAGGTAGTCGTCGACCTGGTAGAAGCTCAGCGCGAGCGGGCCGCCGGACGGGCGTGCCGCCGCCGGCGGCGGCACGGGCTCGGCGGCACCGACGCGGGCCAGGCGCTCCGATGGCGACGGCGAGCCGGGCCTGACGTCCACCGACGAGACCGGCAGGTCCAGCGCCTCGATGACGAACGGGCTCAGGCGCCGCATCCGCCGACCGCCGTAGTCCGCCGCGTGGGTGAGGACGAGCACGTCGCGGGCCCGCGTCATCCCCACGTAGAACAGCCGGCGCTCTTCCTGGAGGTGGACGTCCCCGGTGGGGGCACCGGCGATCTCGATGAGGTCGGCGGGCAGCTCGAGAGGCTCGCGGCGGCCCGTGGACGGGAAGCGACCCGCGACGAGCCCGACGAGGTACGCGACGGGGAACTCCAGTCCCTTCGCCTTGTGCACCGTCAGCACCGAGACTGCGTCCACGTCGGTCGCGAGATCCGCCGTCGCCGGGTCGTCGCCGGCCTCCACGAGAGACCGCAGGTGCGGGACGAGGTGTGCCGCCCGGTCGTCCTCCAGCAGCGCGCCCCGTGCCCGGACGATCTCGAAGAAGCGGGCGACGTTGAGCAGCGACTCCTCGTCCGCCACCGACGAGGGCGCCGCGTACCGGGCGAGCAGGCCGCTCTCCCGCAGGAACGCGTAGAGCACCTCGCCGGTCGACCGCTCGTGCGCCAGGTCGGCGTAGCGGCGGATGTCGCCCACCAGCCGACCGACGGCGGTCCGAGTGGCCGCGTCGAGCCGCAGGAGGTCCGGGCGCGCGTCCACCGCCTCGAGCGTCTCCCACAGCGGTCCGTTCGCCCGACGGGCGCGGGCGACGAGCGCGGTGAGGTCCGTCCCCCCGAGGCCATACACGTCCGACGCGGCGAGCGAGTAGATGTCGATCGTAGAGTCCGGGTCGACGATCGCGCGGAGGAACGCCAGGAGCACCCGCACCTCCGGGCGCGCGTACAGGCCCGAGGCGCCCGAGAACCGCCACGGGACCCCGGCCATCGTGAGCGAGCGCAGGAAGCCCTCGGCCTCGGCGTTCGAGCGGACGAGGATCGCGTGGTCGCGCGGCACGGCACCGAGGGCCACGCGGGCGGCGATGTCCGATGCGACCCACTCGGCCTCCTGGGACCCGGTCGCGAACGCTCGATGGCGCACCGGCGCCGGACGCGCGCCGCGCCGCACCGCCACGAGCCGCTTGGAGATGCCCGCGCGGACCTCGAGCCGGTCCGGATCGTTGAACCGGACGAGTCGGCGGGCCGCGTCGAGGATGGGGGCCCGGGACCGATAGTTGCGGCGGAGGACGACAGTCCGCGCCCCGGGATACCGGTCGAGGAAGCCGAGGATGTTGCTGATCGCGGCGCCGCGGAACCGGTAGATCGACTGGTCGTCGTCGCCGACCACGGTGATCCGCCGCGCGGGCTCGGCGAGCCGCGACACGAGCTCCCACTGGGCGCGGTTCGTGTCCTGGAACTCGTCCACGAGGACGTAGCGGTACCGGGCTCGAAGTCGCCCGAGGGCGGCGGGCGACTCGCGGACGAGCCGCAGCGCGAGGCTCACCTGGTCGCCGAAGTCGACCGCGCCCGCCTCGGCCATGAGCTCCTGGTAGCGCGCGTACGCCCCGGCGAGCTCGGCCTGTCGCCGCGCGAGGTCGGAGGCTGCGGCGGCAGCCTCGGCGAGGCGGGGATCCGACCCGCCCGACGCTCGCGCGTCGGCGGCCACGGCCTCGGCCACGAGCCGATCCACGTGAGCGAGGTACGCGGCGGGGCTCACGTCCTCGTCCTTGCACCGGCTGAAGAGCGCCACGAGCGCGTCGAGGAAGCGCGTCGGATCACCGAGCGGACGGTAGGCGTCGAGGTCGAGGCGGAAGAGGCGCTCCCGCAGGAAGAGCACCGCCTCCGGCCGCGAGAGGACGCGCACGTCGGTGGGGAGCCCGAGCTCGAGTGCGTGTTCCCGGAGGATCCTGTCGCCGAACGCGTGGAACGTGGAGATCGCCGCGTCCGCGTAGCCGTACGGGACGAGCCGGTCGACCCGCTCCTGCATCTCCTCGGCGGCCCGGTCGGTGAACGTGAGGGCCAGGATCTCGGCGGGGCGCGCCCGCCGCGTCGCGATGAGCCACGCGATGCGTCGCGTGATCACCTGCGTCTTCCCGGTGCCCGCGCCGGCGACCACGAGGAGCGGGCCTCCGTCGTGGGTCACGGCACGACGCTGGTCGCGGCTCAGCCCGTCGAGGAGCGTGTCGACGCCGGACGAGGCCGCCTCCCCACCGATGGCGTCGCCGGGGTGCTCGCCTCGCGCCGCTGCCTTCCGGCCGGCCGGCGCGTCGACCGGGACGCCGCCCCAGACCGGGATCTGCTCGAGGGGGCTCGGCTCGCGACGGCGCCGGGGTCGCCGCGCCGGGGTGCCGCCCTCGGTCATGACCGCGTCACCGTCCGAGCGCGATCCTGAGCGCCTCCACCTCCTCGGACGAGAGGGTCGTGTCCGACCTCCCGCCCCGGATCGGCTTCGCGTACATCCGCGTGGCCTGGCGCGAGTGGAGGCTCGTGAGGACGAGGCCGTCCCCGTCGGCATCGAGGAGCGCGACGACGAAGCTCTGGTTCCCGCCGGTGTCCTCGAACGGGTTGTACCGGACGAGCCCCAGGCGCTGGAATGCCTTGCGTCCCTCACGCTCCAGCGCGGTCGCCCGGACGTCGAGGACGTCCACCTGCCGACCCATCGCGTAGACCTTGTCGAGGTGCGTCTCCACGATCGCGCTCAGGTTCGTGCCGTCCGCACCGCGGGTCAGCCCGTCGAGAGCGCGGTCGAGCCGCCGCACGCGAACGAACAGCATCCCGACCACCCCGAGCAGGGCGATCGTGACGACGAGGGATGCGATCGCGACGATCGCCGACGGGTCGATGGGCGTGACCTCCCGGGGCGCGAACGAGACGGGCAACAGAGTCTAGCAGGGGCTCCGGCAGGGGCTCCGGCGCACTCACTCCGCGCCCCGCTGCACTGCTCGACCCCGCGAGGCGCGGGCGCGGGCCCTGTAGCGGTGGTATCCTCTCGCCTCGGCGCCGCACATGCCCCGAGAGCGGTCGCCCGGCGTTCGACGACCGCCACCCCGCCCACGGAGGCCCAGCACAGCCATGGCGAAGCGCCAGCGCGCCGTCCGACCCGGACAGCGTCGACCCCCGACCCGGACCGAGCCCAAGCCCGCCTCGACGACCGTCGCGCCGCCGTCGGCGAAGGGGCTTACCGACGCCGAGGAGGCCCGAGCGGCCGAGCTCGAAGCCCAGCCCATGGCGGAGGAGCGCGCCGCCTCGTCGAGCACCGATCGCTCCCGGGCGCGCCGGTCGGACCCGGAGGCTGCCTCTCGCGGCCGGACGAAGGAAGCCGGGCTCCTCGCGTCCCGCGCCGTGCTCGAGTACGCGTACGTGACGGCGGACATCCGCCGCATCGTCATCGTCGGCGGCTCGCTCTTCATCCTCATGATCGCGATCTGGGCCGTCCTGGCCCTGTCGGGCGCTCTCCGCTTCTGAGCAAGGGGCGAGGCGGTGCCCGCCGCCGGCCCCTGCCTCGCCGACGGGCCGCAGGTCGGGCGCGGTCGAGCGCCAGGTCGACCCTCCCCGCTCGTCAGGCCCGCTCGAGCGCCTTCGCGAGGTCGTCGATCACGTCCGACGGATGCTCGCCGCCCACCGAGAGCCGGATGAGGCTCGTGGGGACCTGCGCGATCGCGCGCCCCTCCTCGCCCTGCTGCTGGTGGGTCGAGATCGCGGGGATCGTCGCGATGCTCTTCACGCGTCCCAGGTCGGTCGCCCGTCGGACGAGCTGGAGCCCATCGAGCACGCGCCGGGCAGCCGGCTGGCCGGCGCGGAGCGTGAACCCCATGAGCTGTCCGAACCGATTCGCGGGCGCGCCCTCACCGTCGGCTCCATCAGCGAGCCACATGTCGCGTGCGGAGACGACGTGGCCGGCGTCCGTCTCGAGGCCCGGGTAGTGGACGCGTTCCACCGCGGGATGTGCCTCGAGGAAGCGTGCGACGAGCATCGCGCTCCGGCTCCACGCGTCCATGCGGGCCCGCAACGTGCGCAGGTCAGTGAGCGCCATGAGCGCGTTGAACGGGCTCAGCGCCGGGCCGTGGTCGCGGAAGGGCAGGAGCTTCACGTGGAGCGCGAAATCCGCCCGCAGCTCGTCCGGCCCCACGCGGCTCGCGATGCCGTGACGCGCGATCACGGCGCCCGCGATCGCGAGGCCGGACGACGCGATGCTCTTGCTCACTGAGTGGACGACGATGTCCGCTCCGAGCCCGAGAGGCCGCAGGAGGGCCGGCGTGGCCACCGTGGCGTCGACGATGAGCGGGACACCGGCGTCGTGGGCGACCGCAGCGACGGCCGGGATGTCGAAGACCGCGAGCGACGGGTTGCTCGGCATCTCCCCGTAGAGGAGCCGGGTGCTGCCGTCCACGAGTCGCGCCCATGCGGCCGTGTCGAGCGGGTCGCGGACCCACCGAACGTCGACGCCGCGCTCGCGGGCATACCGTTCGGAAAAGAGCTGGAACGTCCCGCCGTAGCAGGGCGCGCCCACGACGACGCTCGGCCGATGCCCGGTGCCGTCCTCGGCGAGGAACGGGGCCGCTGCCATGTCGACGGCGGCCATCCCGGAGCCGGTCGCCACGGCGGACGCGGTGACTCCCGTGGCGTAGGACTCGAGCAGTGCGAGCGTCTCCTCGAAGTAGTGGAGCGTGGGGTTCGCCATCCGCGTGTAGCCCCACGCGGGCACGAGATAGCCGAGGGCGGCCTCGAGGTGGTCGCTGTCCGCGAAGTGCTGGGCCGGGCTCAGGTACGCCGGCTCGATGATGCTGCCCTGGTTCGCAAGGGTCGCCTCCGCGGAGTAGATCCCGTGGACCGCGATCGTGTCGAACCGCATGCCGCGCATCCTGGCCCGCTCGCGCTCCTCGGCGGCGGCCATCTCGGCCCCGCGGGCGATGACCGCATCGAGTCCCGTGGGCGCGGCGGCTCCGGTCATCGTCCGTCTCCGGCCTGAGCCGCCGGCGTCACGCCGCGCCCAGCGGCTCGAAACGTGCCTGGAAGAAGCGCAGGTACTTCGGCTCGTACACCATCGCGAGGCCCCGCGCCCGGTGGCGCGCGTCGTACGCCGCCTTCACCGACTCCGCGACGACGTCCATGTGCGCCTGCGTGTAGACGCGCCGCGGGATCGTCAGCCGGGTGAGCTCGAGCCTCGGGCGCATGTGGTCGCCCGTGCTCGGATCTCGACCGGCGCTCGCGATCCCCCGCTCCATCGACCGGACGCCGGAATCGAGGTAGAGCTCGGCCGCCAGCGTCTGCGCCGGGAACGCGTCCTGCGGGATGTGCGGGTAGAAGCGCTTCGCGTCGAGGAAGATCGCGTGGCCGCCCACCGGCTGGACGATCGGCACGTCCCAGTCGGTCAGCAGCTCGCCGAGGTAGCGCACCTGCCCGATGCGGGCCCGGATGTGGTCGTCGGAGACCGACTCCTCGATCCCGATGGCCAGGGCCTCCATGTCCCGGCCCGACATGCCGCCGTACGTGTGAAGGCCCTCGTACACGACGACGAGGTTGCGAAGCTCCTCGAAGATCGCGTCGTCGTTGACGGCAAGCCATCCGCCGATGTTGACGAGGTTGTCCTTCTTGGCGCTCATCCACGCGCCATCGGTCAGGTCGCAGAACTCACGGAGGATCTCTGCGATCGTGCGGTCGGCGTAGCCCGGCTCGCGCTCCTGGATGAAGAACGCGTTCTCCGCCATCCGCGTGGCATCGAGGAAGAGCCGGATGCCGTGGCGCGTCGTGAGCTCGCGCAGTGCCCGGGCGTTCGCCATGCTGACCGGCTGGCCGCCGGCCATGTTCACGGTCCCGGCGAGGCTCACGTAGGGGATGCGTTCCGCGCCGACCTCCTCGATGAGCCGCTCGAGCTTCGCGAGGTCCATGTCGCCCTTGAACGGGGAGAGGTCCTGCGGATCGTGGGCGGCGTCCACGATGACGTCGTGGAACGTGCCCCCGGCGAGCTCCTGGTGCAGGCGCGTCGTCGTGAAGTACATGTTCCCGGGGATGTGGTCGCCCGGCTTGATCACGGCCTGCGAGATGAGGTGCTCGGCGCCGCGGCCCTGGTGCGTGGGGAGGACGTGGCGGTAGCCGTAGTAGGTGCGGACCGCCTCCTCGAGGTGGTAGAAGTTGCGGCTGCCCGCGTACGACTCGTCCCCGAGCATGAGGCCGGCCCACTGGCGGTCACTCATGGCGCTCGTGCCGGAATCCGTGAGCAGGTCGATGTACACGTCGTCCGATCGAAGGAGGAACGTGTTGTAGCCGGCCTCCTCGAGCGCCCGCCCACGAGCCTCCCGCGAGATGACGCGGAGTGGCTCGACCATCTTGATCTTCCAGGGCTCCGCCCACGATCGACGGCCGAGCTGCTGGCCCATCGTCTGCGGGATCTCGTGCGGCATGAGGACCTCCCGGGGTTGCGGCTACGAAACGGGGTCAGGGGGCCGGTGACTTCGCCACGGGCACGATCCAGTTGAACGTCCCGGTCGCGTCGACCTTCACCGATCCGTCGATGTTCGCGAGGTTCGTGCAGGTGAACGTGGCGGCACCGCCGCCGGGCTCGGCCTTCGTGATCGTGACCGTGCACTCGCCGTTGGTCGAAGCGAACGAGTCGGACGCCTTGGGCCCCGACGGGAGCACGACCGTGAGGGCGAGCGTCACGACCGTCGTCGCCGTCCGGGTCGTGGGATACGCGCCGACCGTGGCAGGGCCCTGGTAGGTGAGCGCGCCCGTCTGGACATTCCCGTACTGGACCGACATGAACGCGCCGCCCGCCCCGAACAGGTTGCCGCGCAGGAACCGGGCCGGGTACGAGAGCGTGTAGCCACCGGTCATCTGCACGGTGGCATCGCCCCCCATGAACGAGAGCGACTGCTCCACGGGCGTGCCCGCCGGAGACGATGAGCTGCAGCCTGCGACGAGGCCGACCGCGAGTGCGAAGGCCCCGAGCGTCGCGAGCCGCGGTGATCTGTTCTTCATGTGCCCTCCCGACGTGCTCCTCCGCGCCCCGGCACCTCAGCGGTCGGCGCGGCCCCCGGCGGCTCCCGGCGCCCCACGTCACGGGCTCCCGGGTCCGGTGCCGAGTGTCGGGCAGGATGGCGTCCACCGCAAGTGGCCGACGGAACGACGGTCGTCGGGCGGCGTACCATCGGCCGGTGCCCACCCGCCGTCCCGCCGGCCGCGCCCCGGAGCCGCTCTTCCGCCCCTCCCCGGAACGCCAGCCGCTTGCCGCGCGCATGCGACCGCGGACGCTCGACGAGTTCGTGGGGCAGGCCCACCTCGTGGGGCGCAGCGGGCCCCTGCGACGCGCCGCCTCGCACGGCCGGCTCGACTCCATCCTCCTCTGGGGCCCGCCGGGCACCGGCAAGACGACGCTCGCGCGCCTGCTCGCCGACGCGGCCGGCGCCCGGTTCATCACGCTGTCCGCGGTCCTCGCGGGCGTCGCCGACGTGCGGGCGGTCGTGGCCGAAGCGCGCGCCGCGTCCGTCGAGGGCGGGGCGGGCACCGTCCTCTTCCTCGACGAGATCCACCGCTTCAACCGGGCGCAGCAGGATGCGCTCCTGCCCCACGTCGAGGAGGGCACGATCGTCCTCGTCGGGGCGACCACGGAGAACCCGTTCTTCGACGTGAACGCTGCCCTGCTCTCCCGTCTTCGCGTCTTCCGACTCGAGGCGTTGACGGACGCCGAGGTCGAGGCGATCGTGCGATCGGCGATCGGCGACACGGAACGGGGACTCGCCGGGCCGCTGGGCCCCGGGGGCGGCGTGGCGATCGCGGACGACGCGCTCGCCCATCTCGTGTCGGTCGCGGGTGGGGACGCCCGCCGCGCTCTGACGACGATCGAGGCAGCCACCGCGCTGGCCGATGCCGCGGGGTCACGGGACGACGACGGTCGCGTGTCGCCCCGGCTCGAGGACGTCGAGGCGGCCGCGCAGGAACGGGTGCTCGCGTACGACCGCGCGGGCGACGGCCACTTCGACGTGGCGAGTGCCTTCATCAAGAGCCTCCGCGGGAACGACCCGGACGCCGCCCTCTACTGGCTCGCGGCGATGATCGCCGCCGGGGAGGATCCGCGGTTCATCGCGCGCCGTCTCGTCATCTCGGCATCGGAGGACGTGGGGATGGCCGACCCGCGCGCGCTCCAGGTCGCCGTGGCCGCGGCTCAGGCCCTCGAGCTCATCGGCCTGCCCGAGGCGCAGTACGCCCTGGCGGAGGCGACTATCGTCATCTCTGTGCTTCCGCACAGCACGGCGGCCGGTCGCGCCTACTTCGCGGCCCGCGACGACGTGCTCGCCGACGGCATCCTGCCGGTCCCCGGCCACCTGCGGAGCAACTCCAGGACGTACCGCCACCCCGACGACTGGGAGGACGGCTGGACAGGCCAGCGCTACCTGCCCGACAGGCTCGCCGGCCGGCGCTACTACGTGCCGTCAGACGCCGGCCAGGAGCCGAACATCGCGGCCCGCATGGCCGAACGCG
>CAIYQJ010000098.1 GCA_903928275.1 uncultured Chloroflexota bacterium | reverse complement strand
TTGACGCGGTAGCCCTCCCCGCATGCCGGCGCCACGAACCGGTCGGCGCTCGGCGCGCGGATCTCGACCGGCGTGGACGTGCGGTTGAGGACGTGGATCTGCGTGTACACGGCTTCGGTGACGCTGCACGCGGCGACCGGCAGTGCGAAGAGCACCGCGGCGGCGAGCGGCGCGACGCGCCGCACGGTCTGCGAAGCCGGGGCGCTCCGACGCCCCACAGGCGGTAGGGGCCGACGCGAGGGGCACGGACGACGCGCCACCGCGAACGTGTCCGAGCGCGGCAGGACCCGCCGCCGAGGAGCGCCGGGCAGACCCGGGCTCGCCGCCGCCGGTTCGCTACGGTCGCAGGTCGACGAAGACGTTCTTCACCTCCGTGTACAGGTCGATCGCGTGCATCCCGAGCTCGCGGCCCACGCCGGAGAGCTTGTACCCGCCGAACGGCGCCTCGGTGTGGACGCTGCTGTTCGAGTTCACGGAGATGACGCCGGCCTCCAGGCCCTTCGCCATGCGCAGCGCCCTCCCGATGTCGCGCGACCAGATGGATCCCGACAGCCCGTACTGCGAATCGTCCGCGATCCGCAGGGCCTCCTCTTCCGAGTCGAACGGGATGATCGCCACCACCGGCCCGAAGATCTCCTCCTGCGAGATCCGCATGGCGGGGTCCACGCGGTCGAACACCGTGGGAAGCAGGTACGCGCCGTCCGCGAGGGCCGCGTCATCGGGCACGCCGCCGCCGCAGACGAGCGCCGCGCCCTCTTCGTTGCCGATCCGGATGTAGTCGAGCACACGCTCGCGCTGGCGGAGGCTGACCATGGGGCCCACCTCGGTGGCGGGGTCGGCAGGGTCGCCCACGACCACCTTCTTCGTGGCGGCGACGAAGCCCTCCACGACGCGGTCGTGGACCGAGCGCTCCACGATGATCCGGCTCCGCGCGCAGCAGTCCTGGCCGGTCTGGTCGAACACCGCGTACGGCGATTCGGCACAGAAGCGATCGAGGTCGGCGTCCGCGAACACGATGTTCGGGCTCTTGCCGCCGAGCTCCAGGCTCACCTTCTTCACGTTCGCCGAGGCGAGCCGCATGATCTCCTGGCCAGTCGTGGTCTCGCCGGTGAACGCCACCTTCCCGATCCCGGGGTGCCGCGCGATCGCCGCGCCCACGGTGTCGCCGGGGCCCGTCACGACGTTCACGACGCCGTCGGGGAGCCCGGCCTCGAGCGCGAGCTCGCCGAGGCGCACCGCCGTGAGCGGGCTCCACGATGCGGGCTTGAGGATCGTCGTGTTCCCGGCCGCGAGCGCCGGGCCGAGCTTCCACGCCGCCATGACCATCGGGAAGTTCCACGGCACGATGAGACCCACGACGCCGATCGGCTCGCGGAGCGTGAAGTCGAGGCCCGGCCTGGAGACGGGGATCGTCTGGCCGTGGAGCTTGTTCGGCGCGCCGGCGTAGAACTCGAACGTGTTCGCGACGCCCTTCGCCTCGCCGCGCGACCCGGAGATCGGCTTGCCCACGTTGCGGGTCTCCAGCCACGCGAGCTCCTCGACGTGGTCGCGCACGACCTGCGCGTATCGAGCGAGGAGGCGGCCGCGCGCCGTGGCGGACATGCTGCGCCAGGGCCCCTCGAACGCGGCCCGCGCCGCGGCCACGGCCGCATCCACGTCAGCCGGGCCGCCGAGCGCCGCGGTGCCGATGACCCGACCGTGGGCCGGGTCCACGATCTCGAAGGTGGCTCCGTCGGCCGCGTCGACGAGCCGGCCCCCGATGACCATCCGGGCGTGGATGGCGGGGGCATCCGTGGTCGCGCCGGAGCGCTGGTCGGTCGTCATGGGGCGGTCCTCGGCGCGAAGGGAGGGGCGGCGGGATGGCCGCCGGAGCGTTCCATCGATGCTCTGCAGGCTACTCCGCGGGCGGTCGCGCCCCCGGGTCGGTCGGCGGGCCGGCCGGCCGCCGCGACCATGACGCCGGGGCCGCGAAGAGCGCGGCGCCCACGATCCCGGCGTCCCCCTTCAGCTCGGCCGGCACCACGCGGCAGCGGACGGTGAGCAGCGGGACGAACCGCGCGGCGTTCTTGCTCACGCCGCCGCCGAGGATCATGAGGTCGGGCCAGAACAGGCGCTCGATCGCCCGCATGTGCTCGTCGAGGAGCGCCGCCCATTCCGGCCACGACAATCGGCGGATCGTCCGCTGGGCTGCGGAGGATCGCTTCTCGGCGCCCTTCCCGCGGATCTCGAGGTGCCCGAGCTCCGTGTTCGGGACGAGGCGGCCGTCGACGAACAGGGCCGAGCCCACACCGGTGCCGAGCGTGAGCAGGAGCACGGTGCCCTTCTCGCCGCGGCCGGCGCCGTACCGCATCTCGGCGAGACCCGCCGCGTCGGCGTCGTTGATCAGCCGCACCTGTGAACCCACGGCGCTCGAGAGCGCGGTCTCCGCCGGGTACCCGACCCAGTCCGCGTCGACGTTCGCGGCCGTCATCGTGCTGCCGTCGATGATGGGCGCCGGGAAGGTCACGCCGACGGGCCGCCGCCCGCCTCCCGCGTCCTGCTCGATGAGGTCGGCGAGGTGGCGGACGGTCGGGAGCACGGCGGCGGGACCCGACGGCTGGGGTGTCGGTATGCGATGCCGCGGACTCGCGAACGCACCGGTCGCCAGGTCCACCGCGGCGCCCTTGATCCCGCTCCCGCCGATGTCGATCCCGATCGCGAGGGGTGGCCCGGCTCGGCGCCTCGACGTCGGTCGATCGGTCATCGTCGTCCCCCTTCCGGCGCCATCACGGCGCTGCCGTCCCCACATCGCGCCCGGCCCGGATCTCGCCCTCGATGTTCGCGGCGAGATCCTTCACCCGGCCCACCATCGCGTCGCGGAGGACCGTCGGCCCCATGCTGGCGAGGGCGCCCTCCACGCGCACGTCAACGCCATAGTGGACCCGCGTGACGAGGCCATCCGCGTCCTCGACCGATCCGAGTCGCACCGGGATGCGGACGTGGAACGCGCCCCCGAACCCGCGCGGCGTGCCGTCGATCGTGATGACGGCCGACCGTGGAGGGTGCGGGTCCTGCACCTCGATGACGGCGTCGGCGCGCACGGTGAAGAACTGCGCCGGGATGGCGATCGTCGCGGCGTAGAGCCCCGGGCCGTCGGCGCGGATCGCCTCGCAGCCGGGGAGCACCCGCGCGAGGGCGTCGCCGTCCCAGAAGAACGCCCAGACCTCCGCCGGCGTCCCGCGGATCGTGACCTCGTGTCGCCCGTCGCTCATCGTGCCGCCTCAGAAGTAGTTGACGCTGATGCCGCCGTCGATGACGAAGTTCGCGCCGTTCGTCCAGCGCGATTCGTCCGAGGCGAGATAGATGGCGGCACTCACCACCTCCTCGGGCTTCCCGAAGCGCCCGGTGGGGTTGCGCGCGAGCCGGAGCTGCTTCGCCGCCTCGTCCTTCAACAGCCACTCCATGAGGAGGGGAGTCTCGACAGGTCCCGGGCTGATCGAGTTGCTGCGCACCCCGCGCCCGGCGAACTGGACCGCGAGGGAGCGCGTCAGCGCGAGCACCGCGCCCTTGCTCGACGTGTACGCGTCCTGCGGGACCGAGCACCCGAGGATCGCCACGAAGCTCGCCACGTTGATGATGGAGCCCGAGCCCTGCTCGAGCATCCGCGGGATCGCGTGCTTGCAGCCGAGGTAGACGCCCCGCACGTTCACTGCCATGACGCGGTCCCAGGCGTCCACGGGCGTGTCGATGACCGAGTGGTCTTCCTCCGGCATGATCCCGGCGTTGTTGTAGAGGGTGTCGAGCCGCCCGTACGTGGCGATCGCATGGTCCACCATCGCCTTCGCGTCCGGCTCGGACGAGATGTCGGTCCGGACGAACGTCGCCTCCCCGCCGGCCTCGCGCACCAGCTGGACGGTCTCGGTGCCGCCGGCCTCGCTGAAGTCGGCGACGACGACCCGGGCGCCCTCCGCCGCGAACATGAGGGCGGCGGTGCGGCCCATGCCGCTTCCGCCCCCGGTGATGATCGAGACCTTGTCCTGGAGTCGCATGGCCATCCCCGTGTGGGTCCGTCGGCGAAGATCGCTCCGATGGTACGGGGATGCGACGCATCGCGAGCGCCCGGTCGGCCACACGCGGTCGGCGGCGGCCCTCCGCTGGCGCCCAGCGTCATCGCGTCGGTCACCGGGGGGCCGATGTGGCATGATCGGGCAGGACCGACCGGCCGGTCGGTTTCTCTGCACGGTCCGCGGCGGCGGCCGGCGGATCGCCCGGGCCCGCACCCGGAGGATCTTCGTCCCATGAGCCACGAGAAGACGCGCGAGCCGCAGGAACGGGCCGTGGAGCGCCGCGAACGGATCCTCGATGCCGCGTTCACGACCTTCGCGGAGAACGGCTACCGCGAGACGGCGATCGATGCCATCGCGCAGCGCTCATCCACCTCGAAGGGCGGCGTCTACTTCCATTTCGCAACGAAGGAGGCGATCTTCCGCGAGCTCATGCGGACGACCGCCGACAAGCTCGTCGAGAAGGTGGAGCGGTCGGTCGCGGCGGAGAGCGACCCGATCGCGCAGGCGGACATCGCGATCCGGACGGTCCTCGAGACGTTCGCCGGTCACCGGCGGATGGCTCGCCTCCTGTTCGTCGACGCGTTCGGCGCCGGCCGGATCTTCCACGCCCAGGTCGCGGAGCTGCACGTGCGCTTCTCCGCGCTCATCACCGGCTACCTCGACCGCGCGGTCGTCGACGGCACGATCGACCCGCTCGATACGCGGATCGCCGGCGAGGCCTGGTTCGGTGCGCTCAACGAGATCGTCGACCGCTGGCTCATGGCGGACCCGCCGACGCAGCTGCTCGACGCGTACCCCACGCTGAGGACGCTGCTCCTCCGGAGCGTGGGCGTGGCCGACGCGCGGATCCGCGAGATCGCCGCGACACTGAGGCCGAGATGACCGTCGTGGAGTCCCGGCGTGACGGGCCGGCCGCGACTGGGACGGGGGCTCCGGGCGAGGCGACGGCGGCGGCCGCGACGGCGCGAGATGCGGCCGGGCCGGCGCGAGATGCGGCCGCGACTGGGACGCCCGGCTCG
>CAIYQJ010000097.1 GCA_903928275.1 uncultured Chloroflexota bacterium | reverse complement strand
TGACGCGGAGGCCCATGGAGCCGAGGCGCTCGTTCTCCGCGAGGTATGCGTCCCGGAGCTGCGCGACCGGGACCTCGGCGCCCTTGGGGCCGTGCGCGCTCCTGGCCCGCGCCAGGAGCTGGTCCGGCGCGCCCTTGACATGGCAGCGGACCACGTCCCTGCCCGCGGCGTCCTTCATCGCGTGGAACGTGGCCATCATCTTGTAGGCGGCGTCGAACGGCAGGGTCGCGACGCGCGGGTACTGCTCGCGGGTGAGCGTGGGATCCACGCCGCCCTTCGCGGCGAGGACGACGAGCGCCCCTTCGGTGGGATCGCCGACGAGCGCGCCGTCCCGGACCTCGGCGTCGGCGCAGAGGGCCATGGGCATCAGGTACTGGTCGAGCGGGACGTCCGGCTGACCGCCGGCGTGGGTGATCTGGCCGGTCGTGGAGTAGCCGTCGCCGGAGATGGTGTAGCGCCGCCCGACGATCGCCATCTGGACAGCCGTCATCTGGTTGAGCGTGAGCGTGCCCGTCTTGTCGGAGTTGAGCGCAGAGGTGGACCCGAGCGTCTCGACAGAGCGGAGCCGCTTCATGATCGCGCCGGCATCGGCGAGCGCCTGCGAGCCCTTCGACAGGATCGCGGTGACGACGGCCGGCAGCGCCGTGGGGATGGCCGCCACCGCGAACGCGACGGCGCTGAGGAACAGCTGCTGCAGCTCCACGCCGCGGTACAGGCCCAGGCCGATGGAGACCGCGAGCGCGAAGCCGGCGATGACGAGGATCTGGCTCGTGAGCGCATCGAGCTGCTTCGTCAGCGGGGTCTTCTCGACCGTGGTCGACTGGAGCATCCCGCTGATGTGGCCGACCTCGGTCGCCATCCCCGTCGTGACGACGAGGATGGTGCCGGCCCCCCGGGTGACCTGGCAGTTCATGAACGCCATGTCCACGCGGTCGCCGAGCGCGGCGTCGGCGGCGACGGCGTCGACCTGCTTGGGCGTGGGGACGCTCTCGCCCGTGAGCGCGGACTCGTCGATCTCGAGGGTCGCGGCAGTGAGGATCCGCGCGTCGGCCGGGACGAGGTCGCCGGCCTCGATGTTCACGATGTCGCCGGGGACGAGCTGGTCCATCGGGATCTCGGCCATCTGGCCGTCCCGTCGGACCTTCGCCTTGACGACCATCATGCCCTGCAGCGCCGAGGCGCTCGCCTCCGCCTTGCCCTCCTGGCTCATCGCCATCCACGCGTTGAACAGCGTCAGGAGGATGAGGAAGACACCCGTGTAGAACTGCCCGGGCAGGAAGAGACAGATCACGCCTGCGATGAGGAGCACGATCTGCATCGGGTCCGCGTACTGGCGGCTGAACGCCTGCCAGCGCGAGACCTTCTTCGCCTGGTCGAAGGAGTTCGTGCCGACCTTCGCGCGTCGCGCGTCGGCCTCCGCCGACGTCAGGCCGGCGTCGAGCGTGACGCCCTGGGCAGCGAGGGCGTCGTCAGGGCTCAGTGCGTGCCACGCCGTCGCCGCCGAGGCGCCGGGCGAGGCGCTCCCCGGCGCGCGCTGGATCGTCTCGGTCA
>CAIYQJ010000096.1 GCA_903928275.1 uncultured Chloroflexota bacterium | reverse complement strand
GGAACCCGCGGTAGAGCAGGTCGTTCCATTCGGGGATGAGGTTGCGCTTCGGGCACCCCGACGAGACGTTGTTCACCGTCACGCCGCCGTGGCAGAACGGGACGCCGCAGTCCATGCAGCGCGCTGCCTGCTGGGTGAGCGCGACCTGGGGGAGCTGCGGATGCGATTCGCTCCAGTCGCGGATCCGCTCCAGCGGTGGCCGGGGGTGCGCCGCCTCGCGCGCGAACTCCATGAAGCCGGTGGGCCTGCCCACGTCAGGAGCCCCCGACGCGGGCGAGGTCCGCGACATTCTCGGCGAACGCGGCCATCTCCGCCTCGCCGTCGTCGAGGCCGGCGGCCCGCATCCGTGCCTGCGCTTCGAGGACGCGCCGGTAATCGTGGGGGATGACGCGGACGAATGCCGCCACGGCCGCCTCCCGGTCGTCGAGGAGTGCCGCGGCGCGGTCGCTCCCGGTGAGCTCGGCATGGCGCTCCACGAGCGCGAGGACCTCGGCGATCTCGTCGGGGCCGGCGGCCGCGAGCGGCTCGAGCGAGACCATCTCCGTGTTCGCCCGCGTCGCGAACGTGCCGTCTCCGTCGAAGACCCATGCCACGCCGCCGGACATGCCCGCGGCGAAGTTCCGCCCGGTCCGCCCGAGCACGAGGACGCGGCCGCCGGTCATGTACTCGCAGCCGTGGTCGCCGATCCCCTCCACGACCGCCGCGGCGCCGGAGTTGCGGACCGCGAAGCGCTCGCCGGCGATCCCCCGGATGAACACCTCGCCGGCGGTCGCGCCGTACAGCGCGACGTTGCCCGCGATGACGTTCTCGTGCGCGACAAAGCTCGCCTCGGACGGTGGGTAGACCACGATGCGCCCGCCCGACAGCCCCTTTCCGAGGTAGTCGTTCGCGTCGCCCTCGAGCACGAGCGTGACCCCCGGCGGGATGAACGACCCGAAGCTCTGCCCGGCCGACCCGGTGAACGTCAGGCGGATCGTGTCGTCCGGGAGCCCGTAGCGACCCCAGCGCCGGGTCACCTCGGAGCCGAGCATCGTGCCGACGACGCGGTTCACGTTCCGGATCGGGAGCCTCGCGTGGACGCGATGGCCGTCCTCCAGCGCTGGCCGACAGAGGTCGAGGAGGATCCTCGCGTCCATCGACTGCTCGACGCCGTGCTCCTGCGCGATCGTGCACGTCCGGCTTCGTCCACGGGGCACCGGCGGGCGATAGAGGATGCGGCCGAAGTCGAGATTGCGGGCCTTCCAGTGGTCCAGCGCCGGACGCATCTCCAGGCGATCCGAGCGACCGACCATCTCGTCGAACGTGCGGAAGCCCATCCGCGCCATGTGTTCGCGCACCTCGCGGGCGATGAACGTCATGAAGTTCACGACGTGCTGCGGGTCGCCGGCGAAGCGCTTGCGCAGCTCCGGGTCCTGCGTGGCGACGCCGACCGGGCACGTGTTCAGGTGGCAGGCCCGCATCATCACGCACCCGAGCGCCACGAGCGGCGCGGTGGCGAACCCGAACTCCTCGGCCCCGAGCAGCGCCCCGATGACCACGTCGCGCCCGGTCTTGAGCTGGCCATCCACCTCCACGACGATCCGCGACCGCAGGTCGTTCATGAGCAGGACCTGGTGCGCTTCGGCGAGGCCGAGCTCCCAGGGCACGCCCGCGTGCTTGATCGACGTGAGCGGCGACGCGCCCGTGCCGCCGTCGTGCCCGCTGATGAGGACGACGTCCGCGTGGGCCTTCGCCACGCCGGCGGCGATCGTCCCCACGCCCACCTCCGCGACGAGCTTCACGCTGATCCGCGCGTGGTGGTTCGCGTTCTTCAGGTCGTGGATGAGCTCCGCGAGGTCCTCGATCGAGTAGATGTCGTGGTGCGGCGGCGGGCTGATGAGCCCCACGCCCGGCGTGGCGTGCCGCGTCTTCGCGATCCACGGGTACACCTTGGACCCGGGGAGCTGGCCGCCCTCGCCGGGCTTGGCGCCCTGCGCCATCTTGATCTGGATCTCCCGCGCGCTCACGAGGTACTCGCTCGTGACGCCGAAGCGCCCGCTCGCGACCTGCTTGATCGCGCTGTTGCGCGAGTCGCCGTTGGGGAGCGGCTCGTGGCGGGCCGGGTCCTCGCCGCCCTCGCCGGTGTTGGACTTCCCGCCGAGGCGATTCATGGCGATCGCGAGCGTCTCGTGCGCCTCGGCGGAGATCGAGCCGTAGCTCATCGCGCCGGTCTTGAACCTGCGGACGATCGAGAGGACCGGCTCCACCTCGTCGAGCGGGATCGGCCGCAGGGCAGGCTTGAGCTCCATGAGGCCGCGCAGCGTTGCGAGCTTCTGGGACTGGTCGTCAACGAGGCTCGAGTAGTCCGTGAATGTCGCGTAGTCGCCCGTCCGGACCGCCCGCTGGAGCGTGTGGATCGTGAGCGGATCGAAGAGGTGCCTCTCGCCGTCCGCGCGCCACTGGTACTGGCCGCCGGTGCCGAGCTGCCGGTGGACGATGGGACGCCCGGGCGGGTACGCGCGCTCCTGCCGGAGGCGGACCTCGCGTGAGACCCCTTCGATGCCGATCCCGCCGATGCGCGTCGGCGTCCCCGTGAAGTACTCATCCACGAAGTCTCGATCGAGGCCGATCGCCTCGAAGACCTGCGCACCGTGGTAGCTCTGGACGGTGGAGATCCCCATCCGGCTGATCGCCTTGATGACGCCCTTCACGACCGCCTTCCGGTAGCGGGCCTCGGCCGCGGCGGTGGGGCCGGCGATCATGTCGAGCCGGACCTGGTCGTCGATCGTCTCGAACGCGAGGTACGGGTTCACGGCGCTCGCGCCGAAGCCGATGAGGGCGCAGAAGTGATGCGCCTCGCGCGGCTCGCCCGATTCGACGACGAGGCCCACGCGCGTCCGCGTGCCGGCCCGGACGAGATGGTGGTGCACCGCCGAGGCCGCGAGCAGCGCCGGGATGGGCGCGTCGCGCTCGTCGTGGCCGCGGTCGGACAGGATGATGAGGTTGTGGCCCTCGGCGATCGCCTCCGAGGCGCGCTCGCGGACGTCCTCGATAGCGCGGCGAAGGCCCGGGCCATCCTCGTCGACGCGGAAGAGGATCGGCAGCGTGATCGACCGGAACCCGCGCGAGCCCGGTCCGCCGTCGAGCGCCCGGATCTTCTCGAGCTCCACGTTCGAGAGGATCGGCGAGGGCAACGCGAGCTGGAGGGCGGCCCGCGGTCCGGGCTCGAGGAGGTTGTCCTCGGGGCCGATGGCCGTCTCGGTGGCCATGATGATCTCCTCGCGGATCGCGTCGACCGGCGGGTTCGTCACCTGCGCGAAGAGCTGCGTGAAGTAGCTGGTGAGCAGCTGGGGCTGCTCGGACAACACCGCGATCGGGGCGTCGTTGCCCATGGAGCCCACCGGGTCCGTGGCGGTGCTCGCCATCGAGTCGATGATCAGTCGGACGTCCTCTGCGGTGTAGCCGAAGACCTCCTGGCGCCGGAGCACCGTCTCGTGCTCGGGCTCGATGACGCCGGTCGGGTGCGGGAGGTCCTCGATGTGCGTGAGCCACGCGCGGGTCCACTCGCCATACGGCTGGGCCGCGGCGAGCGCGTCCTTCAGCTCGTCGTCCGCGACGATCCGCCCCTCGGACGTGTCGACGAGGAACATCCGGCCGGGGGCAAGGCGGCCCTTCGCGACGACGTCGCCGGGCGGGATGTCGAGGACGCCCGTCTCGGACGCCATGACCACCCGGCCGTCGCGCGTGACGCACCAGCGGGCCGGGCGCAGCCCGTTGCGGTCCAGCGTGGCACCCACCCGCACGCCGTCCGTGAACGCGATGGACGCAGGGCCGTCCCACGGCTCCATGAGGCACGCCTGGTACTCGTAGAACGCCCGACGCTCCGGCGTCATGGACGGGTCGCGACTCCACGGCTCCGGGACGAGCATCGTCATCCCGTGGGCGAGCGACCGTCCGGAGAGGTGGAGGAGCTCGAGGACGTTGTCGAGGATCGCGGAATCCGAGCCCTCCGCGTCGACGACCGGCAGCACCTTCGTGAGGTCGTCGCCGAAGAGCGACGACCGGAACATCGACTGGCGGGCCTGGATCCAGTTCACGTTGCCGCGGAGCGTGTTGATCTCCCCGTTGTGCGAGATGTAGCGGTATGGGTGCGCGCGCGCCCAGGACGGGAAGGTGTTCGTGGAGAAGCGCGAGTGGACCATCGCGATCGCGCTCGCGAGGCGCGGGTCCGCGAGGTCCGGGTAGAACGTGAGGAGCTGGGACGAGTTGAGCATCCCCTTGTAGACGATCGTCCGGCAGCTGAGGGAAGGGATGTAGAACTCGCCGCGCCCGGGGAGCGCGGTGCGCGCGACGGCCTTCTCCATGAGACGGCGAGCGACGAACAGTCGACGGTCGAACGCGACGTCGGCATCGGCGTCGGCCGCCGGCGCTGCAGCGTCGGTGACGGCGGCGGAGGCCGCATCCCCGGCCCCAGCGTTCGCGACGGCGCGCCCGGCACCCCGCTCCAGCTCCGGCGGCCTGGCGACGAAGACCTGGCGGATGATGGGCTGACTCGCGCGCGCCGTCTCGCCGAGGCCCACCGGATCCGTGGGGACGTCGCGCCACCCGAGGAGCGCCAGCCCCTCGCCCGCGAGAGCGGCCTCCACCTTCTCGACGCACGCGGCACGACTGGTCTCGTCGCGCGGCAGGAAGACCATGCCCACGCCGAAGCCGCCGCCGGCCGGGAGCGCGATGCCCTGCTCGGCCGCGACCGCGGCGAGGAACCCCGAAGGGACCTGCAGGAGCAGGCCGGCGCCGTCGCCGGTCTCCTTCTCGGACCCGCTCGCGCCGCGGTGCTCGAGGTTCACGAGCACCGTCAGTGCATCGCGGACGATCTCGTGGGACGGCCGGCCGGCGATGTCGCAGACGAATCCGAAGCCGCACGCGTCGTGCTCGAACGACGGCTCGTACAGGGACGGCGGAGCGGCCACGGCGCGGACCCTCTCGGTGGGCTGGGTAGGGCCACCATATCGAGCGCCGCGCCGAGACTCAGTAGCGGCGCGGGAACGCTTGGGTTGCGGTTCGGACCGGGGGGCGACGCTCCTCCGTCGTGCCGGCGCCCATGGCGCGGAGCGTCAGGCTGTCCGGGGCAGGGCCGGGCCCCGCGGCCGCGTCGGCGCCGGCGCCACGATGACCGTGGTCGGTCGCGTCACGGCATCGAGCATCGCGCGGCCGGTGCCCACCCGGCCCACGCCGCTCGCCCGCGCCGGCTCGAACTCGGCGTCCGCCGGCCACTCGCCGCCATCGTTCACGGTGACGGTCGCGGCCGGCAGTCGGGACGCGTCGGTCGCATGGGCCGGATCGCCCGTCAGGACCGTGGCGCCCAGGCCGTACGTGCCGGAGGCCGCGAGCCGCAGCGCCTCCGCGAACGAGGCGACGACGCGGACGGGCGCCACCGGGCCGAACGTCTCGTCCGTCATGAGCGTCGCGTCGTCGGGCACGTCGACGACCACGGTCGGCGGGTAGTACCAACCCGGCCCATCGGGCACGCGGCCGCCCACGAGCACCCGCGCGCCGCCGGCCACCGCGTCACGGACGTGTCCATCGACGACGTCCCGCTGCCGCGCATCCACGAGCGGACCCAGGTCGGTGTCCGCCGCGTCGGGCGGGCCGACGCGCGTCGAGTCCGCCATCGCGACGAGCTCGCGGACGAACTCCGCCGCGATCGCCTCGTGCACATAGACGCGCTCGATCGACGTACAGACCTGCCCGGTGTTCGTGAAGGCGCCGCGGGCCACGAGCGTCGCCGCCCAGGCGGGGTCGACGTCCGCGTCCACGACGACGGCGTCCTTCCCCCCGAGCTCGAGGAGCGCCGGGACCAGCCGGCGACCACAAGCCTCGCCCACGCGACGACCAGTGGCGACAGAGCCCGTGAACGACACGATGTCGATGCCCGGGTGCTCCACGAGCGGCCCGCCAGACCGGCCGTCTCCGAGGAGGAGGTTCACGACCCCCGGCGGGAGGTGGTCGAGCGCGTCCATGAGGGCGACGCCCGAGAGCGGCGACTTCTCGGACGGCTTCAGGACCACCGTGTTCCCTGCCGCGAGGAGTGACGCAAGGCCGTCGATCGCGATGCAGACGGGGTAGTTCCACGGGACGACGAGCGCGGCGACGCCGTACGGCGCGCGGACGACGCGGCTCACCCCGGGGTCGCGGTCGGCGAGATGCTCGCCTGCGAGCGTCGCGTACGCCTCGAACCCGGCCGCCGAGCCGACGATGTCGGCCGTCGCCATCGCGATGGGCTTGCCCATCTCGCGCGACTCCCAGAGCGCCAGCCCGGGGGCCGCCGCCGCGACGCGCTCGCCCGCCCGGCGCAGCATGCGACCACGCTCGTCGAGGGGCATCGAGGCCCACGCGGGGGCGGCCGCTCGGGCCGCTGCGACGGCGGCGTCGACGTCCGCGGCACAACCTGCCGGGCAGCTGGCGATCACCGCACCGGTCGCGGGGTCCACCACGGGCAGCGCCTCCGTCGACAGGGACGCCAGTCGCGCACCCGCCACGACGTGCTGGAGCGAGCGCATGGTGACCCTCCCGTCGCGGAGCCGCGGAACCGCGGAATCGCGGATCGGCGGCCGATGTCGGACGAGTGTACGTCCGGTCATGCGGGCCACGAGGCGGCGGGCTCCCGCCGGAGCCGCGCGGGCGGAATCGGGCCGAAAGGCCCTACTCGGGCGCCGCGCCGCCGTCGAGCATGCCAACCTTCACGTCGCGCACCGTCGGCATGCAGCCCGCCGGCATGCAGGAGGAACCGTGGCCGACCTCTCGACCGTCTTCACGGGCATCCGCTTCGCGAATCCCTTCCTCCTGGCGTCCGCGCCGCCGACCGAGTCGGAGAGCAACATCATGCGGGCCTGCGAGGCCGGCTGGGGTGGGGTGGTCACGAAGACGATCGGGCTCCACCCGGTGGTCAACGTGCGCGGCCCGAAGACGAAGTTCCTCCGGACGGACGATGGCGGCACCCGCGTCTCGATGGCGAAACGCCCGGACGCGAGCCTGCTGGCGTCGTGGAACTGGGAGCTCATCTCGGACACGCCCCTCGACGCGTGGATCCCGCGCCTCGCCGCGATCAAGAAGGCGTGGCCGGGCCGCGTGCTCGTCGCCTCGATCATGGCCGGCTCGGGCAACGACAAGGAGCTAGCCAACTGGCAGCTCCTCGTCCAGGGCGTGCAGGACGCCGGCTGCGACGCGGTCGAGCTGAACTTCTCGTGCCCACACATGGACCGCGTGGACATGGGCGCCAACGTCGGCAAGGACCCGGTCCTCTGCTCGATCACGACGCAGGCCGTGAAGGAGGTCGCGCGCGTCCCCGTCTGGGTGAAGCTCACCCCGGCCACGGCGAACATCGTCGAAGAGGCCGAGGCGACATTCCTCGGCGGCGCGGACGCGATCAGCTCGTCGAACACGTTCCCCGCCCTGCCGCTCGTGGACCCCGACACCCTCGAATTCGAGGTGAACGTGGACGGCTACGTCTCGGCCGGCGGCCTCGGCGGGCCCGCGATCCTGCCACAGTCGCTCGCGAAGATGGCCGAGATGACGCGGGCCTTCCCCGACCGGGAGTTCTCCGGGATCGGCGGGATCTCCGGGTGGGGCCAGGCGTTCAGCTACTTCATGCTCGGCTGCGGCACGGTGCAGGTGGCCACGGCCGCGATGCTCGACCACGCGATCGGGCCGAACGTCATCCGCGACCTCACCGCCGGGATGACCGCCTTCCTCGAGCGCAACGCGGACCACGGCTGGACCTCGCTCGCCGACTTCCGCGGGCTGCGGCGCGGCAACGTCGTGAGCCAGTCGGCGATCGGCCGACCGGATCCCGCCACGTACCACGGCGGTCGCGACGAGGAGGCCGAGGGCTATGCGGTGGACCCGGCGTAGGCCGCCGCGCTGCAGGACCCGCGCCCTCGGTCATCCGCGCATCGGGGCCGGTGCCTCAGCGCGCCAGCGCCCGCTCCATCCGCCGATCCGGGATGAACCAGATGGCCGCGACGACGACGACGAGAGCGAGCGCGAGGAGAGGGACCACCAGCGCGACCGGGATCGCGACCACGTAGATGACGATCGACGCAAGACCCTTCCGATCCTTCCCGATCGCCACGGCGAGGGCGGGCGGCTGGCCTGGTGCGGCGATGAGGGCCCGGAGGAGGAGCGTGTAGGCGACCGCGGCGAGGAGAAGGACGCAGCAGTACGTCGCCATGGGAACCGGCGCGAACCCGTTCTCCCCCATCCACGCGGTGGCGAAGGGGAAGAGGGAGAGCCAGAACAGCAGGTGCATGTTCGTCCAGAGCACCCGGCTGTCCACGACCTTCGCCGCCTGGAGCATGTGGTGGTGGTTGGCCCAGTAGATGCCCAGGTTGACGAAGCTCAGCACGTAGCTGAGGAAGACCGGCGCGAGCGGGGCCAGGGCGGCGAGGTCCGTGCCCTGCGGGACGCGCAGGTCGAGGACCATGATCGTGATGAGGATCGCGATCACGCCGTCGCTGAACGCCTCCAGGCGACCCTTGCTCACCCCGCCTCCGATCGCGCCCGGCATCCGGCGCCCCACGGGCCGGCCGATCCGAAGCGCGATGATGAGGAGGCGTCATCGAACCGTCAAATGGGCACGTCGAGCGCCGGCGCGGTGTACCGTCCGCGGCGATGGATCCCGCCTGCAGCAACCTCCTCCGACCTTGCCGCGGGTCCCGCGCGGCGAGCCTCGCCGTGGCGGCGCTGCTCCTCGCCGCCTGCTCTTCGGCCATGGCCGCCCCGCCACCGAACGCCGGGTCGACCGCATCCCCGGCCCGGGCGTCCGGGTCGGCGACGTTCGCGCCATCGCCCGTCATCGGCACGCCCGCGCCCCTGGCGACCGGAGGCGCCGGGGGGTCGATCCCGCCCACGGGAACCAGCGTGCCGTCCGCGCCCCCCGCGACGGGTTCTCCTTCGCCGACGGCCTCGCGGATCCCCGTGCCCGTGCCCGTGCGACCGCCGCCGTTGCCGGCGACGCCGCCACCACCGTCGTTCGCCCTCCGCGTCCCCATCCTCATGTACCACCGCGTGGCGCCGGCGAGCCAGATCGGCAGGTCCCTCCCGAGCCTCGTCGTGGACCCGGGCGTCTTCGCCGATCAGGTGGCGGCGCTCGATCGAGCCGGCTGGCACACGATCACCGCCGCGGATCTCGCCGTCGACCTCGCGTTGGGCCGAAGGCCGCCCGCCCGGACGGTCGTGATCACGTTCGACGACGGGTACGAGGACGGGTATACGTTCGCTCTCCCCATCCTTCGGCGGCACCGGTTCGTCGCCACGTACTTCGTCGTGACCGGGCGATTCGGCGAGCCCGGGAAGCTGACGAGGGCAGAGGTCCGGACGCTCGCCTCCGCCGGGATGGAGGTCTCCGACCACACGGTCCGGCACCTCGACCTCGTCGCGTTGTCACCCGTCGCCCGGGCCTTCGAGATCCGCGTCGCCGCCGCGACGATCGCCGGGCTCATCGGCAGCATGCCGGTGACGTTCGCCTACCCCTTCGGGGATCTCGACCAGACGACCGTGGACCTCGTGCGCGCCGCGGGTTTCTGGATGGCGGTGACCAACCACGCCGGCGTCCTGGAGACCTGGGCGAACCGGCTGCTCGTCCCGCGGCTCGAGGTCGGGCCGGGGCTGGACGGGCCCGGCCTGATCGCGCTCCTCGCCCCGTACCGGGTGCCGTGATCGCCCGGCCGTGATCCGGCCCGGTGCGGCAGTGTCAGCCGCCGGTGGTGGGCGCGCTCGGTTCGAGCGCGTAGCGCGGCCCCGTCGACGAGCGCCACGGCGACGCGCTGGGCCTCGGTCCTGCCGTCTTGATGTCGTGGCAGAGCAGGCACATCGCGTCCGTGTAGAGCGCGTGCGTCACCGGCAGGGCGCCGGTCTCCACCGACTGGTGACACGAACGGCAGTCGAGCGCCTGTGACGAGTCGGGCGCATGCACGTGCTGCGGCGGGGGCAGCGCCGTGGGCCGGTGGCAGATCGTGCAATCGCCGGGGCTCTTCCCGACCATGCTCGACGGGAGGTGGGCGTACGACCCGTGGCAGTGGAGGCAGGTCTGGCCCTGCAGCCGGGAGTGCGGCTGGGTGATCGCAGGACCCTGCGGACCCACCTCGTGGCAGTTGAGGCACTCCGTCTCCGGGATCCCGTCGTGGCCGGGCGCCGTCGCGCCGAGCCTGTCGCCGGTGTGGCACGTGGTGCACCTCCGCCAGCCCTCGAGCGGGTGGCCGAGGGCCGGGACGACCTTGATGTTCGCCGCCCCGCCCGAGTCGTGGCAGAGGATGCACGCGTCGCTCGTGGGGATGTGCGCGAGGCCCATCTGCATGAGATCGGTCGACGCCGACGGAGCCGCGCTCGCCTGGGCCGGGTGGCCGGCCGGCGGCGCCTGGAGCCGGTCGAGGACGACGGCGGCGAGCAGCCCCCCAACCACGATGATGTCCAGGGCGATGACGCCGACGATGACGATGTCGAGCGTGCGCTTCATGCGATCACCCGCACGATCCCGCGACCGCGGCGGCGATCCGGGGAGCGCGGGAGGCGGGCAACGCGAGGGCGGTCGCCATCGCGGCGGAGGACATCAGGAAGGTGCGTCGCGACAGGCCCCGGTGGAGGAGCGCGCCGTGCAGGCCCTCATCGCGTTCGGTCATTCCGCTCGGCGCTCGAGGCCCGGGGACCGGACCCGATCGCGACCATGTCCCGCACGGCGGTCGCACCGTGTTCAACCCTTCTCGGCACGGATGATGACGGCCGCGGCGGTCGGCCGGACGGGCCACATCGCCCCCGACCCGGGAGCCTTCCGGCATCCCACGCGCCGCGGAAGGGTCGGAACACCCCAGAATGGCTCGCGGGGCGGCCGTCGGGCGCGCGGGTCGGGGCGGCCCACATCCTGTCAGCGGTCCGTCGTGCCGACCTCGGTGGACCCGCCGCCGGTCTCGAGGAACCGCTGGCGGAAGTGGACGACCGCGACGAGGAGGACCGCGTCCACCAGGACGTCCGTGATCGCCGAGACCTGTGCCACGTAGAGGCTGACCAGCGCACCCGCGGTCAGCGAGAGCGAGAGGCCGATGAGCGCGACGCCCGTGCCGGCCCGCTCCCGTCCCAGCCCGAGCGCGGCCGCTCCCATGAGCAGCATGGCGCCGCTCGCCGCGGGCACCGATGCCTCGAGCAGGTACCAGACCGGGTCGGTCGGGTGCTTCACCGGGCTCCCGGGCTGGCTGGCGACCAGGGCGATCGCCCGCCGCACCGTCGCGTCGTCGAGCGCGAGGTACCCGAGGAGCGAGATGACGGAGCCGAGCCCCGCGAGGCCAAGCACGACGACGAGCAGCCGGCGGTAGCGACGATGCGGGAGCCATCGATGCTCCACGGACGCGAGGTGCCCGGGAGCCGACGCGTGCCCGACGTGCCTGTGGTGCAGGAGGATGAAGGCGAGGACGAAGGTGAGCAGCACCCCGTAGATGAGCGGGGCCGCGGCCGGGTAGAAGTAGTCATTCGTCGTCGTGATGAACTTCCCGACTTCGTCGATGAACAGCCCGGTGCCGGCGCCCAGGGCGATCGCCGACGCCTCGCGGACCCATCGGCCGACCAGGACCTGCGGGAGGATCCCGGCGACGACGAGGAGCAGCCCGCCCCAGAGCATGTGCGCGATGTGGAGCTCGCCGCCCCCGATCCGGGGGTAGCCGGTCAGCTGGAGCCACCACCGGATCCCCACGACCGAGATCGCGAACGAGACGATCGCGATGAGGATGTATCGGTCGGCGTCCGAGCGGACGCGAAGGCGGGGCATCGCCGGAAGGTAGCATGGGCCGCGAGCGACGCGGAGTCCGGCCCAATGGCGTCGGCCGGCGCCGGCGAGCCGCTGGTGGCGGTCAGATCCCCTCGACGACCCGGACGGCCCGCAGCGTGGCCGCGTCGATGACGAGCGCCGTCGCGATCGCCGCGAAGAACGCCGTGGCGATCCCGAGCGGGAGGAGGGCGAGGTTGAGGACGACGTAGAACGCTGCGGTGCCGTACAGGCCGGCCAGCATGCCGCGCAGCACGTCGTCGGCGGCGGCGGGCCCGGCGTGACGATGCGCGAACGCGGCCATGACCGAGAGGTAGACCGGGAACGTCGCCACGAGGCCGCTCCAGCCCGGGCCGAGGAGGGGCGCGACGGCCGTCAGCCCCACGACGAGCGACGTGGCGACCACCATCCGGCCCGGCAGATCCCACCACGGATGCTCGATCGGCGGGTGCAGCTCGCCGCTCCGCGGGATGAGCCGGGCCGCGATCGTCACGGCCACGAGGACGACGAGGAGCACGAGCCAGATCGAGATCGCGACCAGCGGCTGGAGCGCCACGGCGGCCACCGCGAACGCGAGGCTGGCGCCGGCGACACCGAGGCCGGGCGCGAACCAGCCATCCCGGGCCGGCTCCGACCGACCTGCTCGCCGCACGACGAACGCGTAGCCGAGGCAGAAGGCGGCGATCGCCGCGAGCCCGGCGAGCGATCCGACCGCCGCGACCGACGCGAAGGCCGGCCCGTGGTCGAGCGCGAGGAAGAAGAGGATGGGACCCGAGGTGAGCGGCAGGGCGATGATCCAGCCGCCGACGAGCGGCCCCCAGCGGCGCGCGACGAGGGTGGCTCCGCCGATGAGGAGCGGCGTGAGGACGAGCTTCAGTGCGAGGGCGGCCACCGCGGCAGGCTGGCGTGGTCGGGTCGGGTGCGCCGAGCCGGGACGACTACATCGCGGGCACGTACGCCGGATCGAGGAAGTGCCCCGGGTCGTCGCGGAACTCGAGCAGGCAGCCCTTGCCGCAGAACCAGTAGTCCGCGTCCTCGTGGACTGTGTGCAGCCCCTTCGCCTCGGCCTGCGGCTTCTCGACCGTCATCCCGCAGACGGGGTCGATCGCGGTCGGCGCACCGCCGGTGGCCATCGTGTCGTGGGCGTCCATGGAGCCTCCGATCTCGTGTCGATGCTGCACCGGAGCATACCGGCCAGCGTGGTCGAACAGGATGGCCGACAGCCCGAACAGGTCGCCGGCGGGCGGGCGCTGCGCAGTCGGATGGGACAACGCGTCTGATCGGGTCGAGACCGGTCGGGGACGCCGGCCGATCCGGATGGGCTGGAACTGCCGAGCCCGAGGTTCTACCATCCGGGCTCCAGCTCCACACGACGGACAGAGGACCGGCCCCGGGACGCGGTGCCACGCCTGGGATCGAGCCGTCCAACCAGCCGCGACGCCCACCGCCTGCAGCCAGCCGAAGAGGGGATCCCGATGAAGCGCGACACGCACCGCATGGGCCGCGACCTCGTGGCCGTCGGCATCCTTGCGATCCTCCTCGCCGCCTGCAGCGGCCAGTCGACACCGGCCCCGACGTCGGCCGGCACGGGCCTCGCGTCGGCGAGCCCGGCGCTCGCGTCGGGCAGCGCGGCCGCATTCGACCTCGGGTCGATCCAGGACTCGGTCGCGTACATCGAGACGCAGGGCACGTTCGTCACCGCGGACGGGACGAGCGAGAAGACGTACACCGGGTCGGGGTTCGTCGTCGACTCCTCCGGCCTCGTCGTGACGAACAACCACGTCGTCACGGGAGGCGCCTTCTGGAAGGTGACGATCGGCGCCGACAAGACCCTCCATGACGCCCGCCTGCTCGGCGTGTCGGAGTGCTCCGACCTCGCGGTCCTCCAGGTGACCGGCGGCGGCACGTACCCGGTCCTCCCGTTCGCGGCGGCCGACCCCACCGTCGGCGAGCAGATCTACGTGGCCGGGCACCCCAACGGCGATCCCTACACGCTCACCAACGGCATCGTCGCCAAGCCGCCGGCTCCCGCCGACACGAGCTGGGCCTCGGTGCACGACCAGATCCAGATCACCGCCCAGACGTTCCCGGGCAACTCGGGTAGCCCGGTCATCGACGCCGCCGGACGGGTGGTCGGCGTCCAGTACGCCGGGGGGCTCCCGGGCACCGCCATCGCCGGCGAGTCGTTCGCGATCGCGGCGGGCGAGGCGAAGGGCGTCATCGACCAGATCCGAGCCAAGGGCAACCTGGACTACATCGGCCTCAACGGCGAGGTGAACGCCGACAACACCGGCATCGCCGTGATCTCGGTGGCCCCGGGCTCCCCGGCCGACAAGGCGGGGATCGTCGCGGGCGACCTGCTGACCAACTTCAACGGTGCGTCCGTGGGCACCGACGGAAGCAAGTCCACGTACTGCTCCGTGCTCCGCTCGCACAACAGCGGCGACACGCTCACGTTCGCCGTGACCCGCGGCGGCGCCACCCTCACCGGCGAGATCAACGGCCGCCCGATCGCGGCGGTGGCCGCCACCCCGCCGCCGGCGACCTCTGCGCCGGCGATCACGCCTGCCCCGGCCACGCCGACGCCGAGCGGCTCCTCGACCGCCAACGACTCGATCGACAGGCTCCAGCCATTCATCCCCGCCGCGACCTGGAGCACGTGCATCCCGTCGACCACCGGGTACGCGGCCTCGGTCCAGACCGCCCAGTGCTCGGCTTCCGGCGTCGACGGCATCTGGTACGACTTCTTCGGGAGCAGGGCCGACGCGCAGGCCGCCTTCGACGCGGACATCTCGGCCTACAGCGCCACGCAGACGGACAAGAGCCTGGACCAGGTGTGCGCCAGCGAGAACTGGTATGGGACCTGGTACTACGGCACGCCGCCACCGAGCCCCGACCCCGGCAGACGGATCCTGTGCGCGACGAGCGACACCGGCGCGTGGCTCGAGCAGATCGACCCGAAGACCAACGTCCTGGCCACCGCCCACCTCAAGAGCGGCGACGCGGCCGGCCTCTACAAGTGGTGGACGAAGAACACCCTCGTGGTCGAGCCCGCCAACTAGACGCGCGGCGTCCCGCTCCTGCCCCGCCCTCCCCGGGGCCGGTCAGCGCTCGACGAGGACGCGATCACCGTCGAGGCGGACGACGCGGACCCGGATCGGCTCGACGGGCGGGCCGTCGAGCGGCACGCCCGTCGAGAGGTCGAATCGCCCGCGGTGGCACGGGCACGTGACCGACGAGGCGTCGATCGTGCCTCCTGCCAGCGAGCAGCCGCGGTGCGTGCACGTGTCGTCGAAAGCGCGGAGTCGCCCGCCGACGTCAGCCAGCACCACCGCGACGCCGTCGATCGTCACGACCGACGCGGCTCCGGGTGCTGGCCGCGCCACCGCCTCGAACTCGATCTTCTTCATGGCTCGTCGCTCCTCGCTCTCGCGGCACATTGGTCGGCCGTGTTCGTCGGCCGAAGGCTATCGCGGGTGGCCGGGCCGGACCGCCATGCGGTTCGGAAGCCCTCACCCGATCGGGTCGGTCCCGGCCTCACCACCTGCGACGACCACCGGCCGCTTCGGTCGCTCGTCCACCACCAGGCGGAAGACATCCGGCCGCGCGTAGTGCCCCACGGTGTCCAGGTCGAACGTGCCGCGCGCGATGTCATCGAGATCGAGGTCCGCGACGAGGATCGCCTCGCTGTCCCGGGCCGGGCCTGCGAGGACCTCGCCGAACGGGCTCACGATGCAGCTGCCCCCCGCGATGAGGATCGCGTCGGCCTCGTCCCAGCCGAGCGCCGCGTCCAGGGGATAGTCGGCCGGGTAGTCGCGCCGGCGGGCGAGCTGGCTCGCGGAGAGGACGAAGCAGCGACCCTCGATCGCGATGTGCCGCATCGTCGGGAGCCAGGACTCGCGGTCGTCGACCGTCGGCGCGCAGTAGAGCTGGACGCCCTTCGCATACATCGCCGTCCGGAGGAGCGGCATGTAGTTCTCCCAGCAGATGACGGCGCCCACGCGCCCCACGGCGGTATCTGCGACCGTGATCGTGGACCCGTCGCCGAACCCCCAGACGAGGCGCTCCATGGCCGTGGGCATGAGCTTGCGGTGGCGCCCGAGGAGGGCGCCGTCCGGCCCGATCGTGAGCGCGGTGCAGTACAGCGTGCCGCCGTCGCGCTCGATGACACCGATGACGAGTGTGAGGCCGCCGTCTCGCGCGATCGTCGCCAGCCGCTCGATCGCGGGGCCCGGGACCTCGACCGCGCCGGCGTGGTAGCGCCGGAACCACTCGCGCCCATCGGCCGTGCGGCGCCCCACGCGCGTCCCGAAGTCGAGCCCCTTGGGGTAACCGCCGACGAACGCCTCCGGGAACAGGACGAGCCGAGCGCCGTCGGCGGCAGCCCGCGCGGCGAGCTCCGCGACGCGATCGAGCGTGGGCTCGAGCTCGAACGCGACAGGGGCGGCCTGGACCACGGCGACCCGGACGACGCGGTCTTCCCTCACGGACATCTGGCACCTCCAGGCGCCCGGTCTGCGCTGCTCGCTGCGCTCCCCGTCCCGATCGCGCAGTCCGGGCCGGTCGAGTCTAGCGGCTCCCGCGCGGAGGGCGGCGGTCGGCACTCTCGATGGCGGCGGTCGGCCCGCGGCGCACGCCCCGCCGCTTGGTAGCATCGACGCGATGCGCCGCCCCACGATCCCCCTCGTGTTCCGGGAGCTGGCGGACGAGCCGGGCTCCGTCCGGATCCTCGCGGTGGCCGCCGTCGCCCTGTTCGCCGCGGGGCTGGACCCCAAGGTCTACTCGCCCGGCCTCACCTCAGTGCAGGATGCGATCGCCCAGCGGCCGAGCCTGGAGAACCTCCTGCTCTTCGGGTCGGTCGTGGGCGTCGGTCTCCTGTTCGTGGGCGGCGTCCTCGGCGACACGGACGGACGGCGCCGGATCCTCGTCGGTGCCCTCGCCGTGCTCGTCGTCACCGGGTTCGCGGGGGTGGTCGTCACGGGCGGCCCGCTCTTCGTCGCCGACCGGCTCGCCGGGACGGCGGCGGCCAACGCCGTCCTGCCGTTCTCGTTCGCGCTCGTGGCGACGCGCTACCGGGGCATCCCGCGGGCCACCGCGATCGGCGTCGTGTATGCGGCGTACGGCGCGGCCGGGGCAGTGAACCCCATCCTGCTGACCGCGCTCGGGCCGGCGGGGCCGCGATGGCCGGCGTTCGTGGCGGCGGGAGCCGCGGCGGCGATCGCCCTCGTGGTGGCGGTCCGGCATGCCCCGAGCCTCGCCGTCGACGACCCCTCCGAGCGCCCGTACGTGATCGGGACGGCCGTCTGGGCATTCGCGATCGTCCTCGTGACCATGGGGCTCCTCGGCTTCGGCGGCGGACTGCTGGATCCCGTCCGGTTCGTCTTCGTCGGCGCGGGCAGCCTCCTCGCCGCGGCCTATCTCTGGTGGGACCGGCGGTCAGGGCGATCGGGGCACGCGACAACGCACGTCGACCGCCGGCCGGTGACGGTCGCGGTGGCGGTCGGGGTCGTCATCGCCTTCGCGCAGGTCGCCCCCATGTTCGAGCTGCCGCTCTTCTTCCAGCTCGTCCTCCGGTACGGCCCGGTCCTCTCGACGATCGCGACGGCGCCGTTCATCCTGGCCCTCATCGCCGCCGGGCCCGTCGCCGGGTCGCTCCTCGCCCGCTTCGGCCCGCGGACGCTCGTCGCCGGCGGCGTGGCGGCCGTGGGGCTGGGCAACCTCGCGGTGGCCCTCGTCCTGGGCCCCACCGCGCCCTACCCCCTGCTCATCGTTCCGTTCGTCCTCATCGGCGCGGGCTTCGTCATCGCGACGACGGTCCGGACCGCGATCATCTTCGCGAGCGTGTCGCGCGGGCTTCCCGCGACGGCGGCAGCCCTCAACGAGGCGTCGGTCCAGGTCGGCGCGCGCGTCGGCCTGCTCGTCGTCACGGTCCTCGTCGCGCGACTCGCGCTCGACGGCTACGCGACGACGCTCACGGGCCTCGACCCCGCGCACCGCGACGCGGCGCTCGCGACGTTCCGGGACCTCATGGGGGCGATCGGGACCCCGGAGCTGGGCCGGCTCTCGAGCGCCGCGGGGCCCGACGACCTCGCGCAATACGCGGGGGCGTACACGGAAGCGGTGCGGGCCGCGCTCGCCTTCACGGGCATCATCGCGGTCGTGGCGGCTCCCATCGCGTGGGCGGCACTCGGGCCGCGGGATCCGCTCGGGACCGTCTGGGAGCACCGGGACGAGCGACCCGAGCCGGGCCTCACCCGAACCAGAGAGAGCCGTCGCGGCCCGGATCGACCGGCGTGACCGCGAGTGTCCGCCGTCGAAGGATCTCCGTCCAGGAGGGGAGGTGCGCGTTGGCGCGCAGCTCCACGCAGCGGATCGCCAGGGCGACGCAGGTCGCATCGTGCGCGAGCCGCCGTGCCGCCGCCTCGAACCGGCCCGACTCGCGCGGCTCGACCGCGTCTGGCGCCTCGACGAGACGCATCCGCGTGGCGAGGCGGCGGTGGCTGGCGATCGTCGCGACGTGGACACGCGCGGCGGCGACCTGACGGCCGAACTCGGGTGACATCCACATCGGCGGGCGGTCGTCGTCCCGGGCCACGAGGAAGGGCAGTGCGTCCGCGAGCATCTCGAGGTCGCGCTGGAGGTTGGCAGAGTCGTCCATCCGTCATGACGCGGGCGCCGGGCCCGGTCCTCCATGTTCCACGCTGCGATCGACGGCCGCACTCTCCACCAGACCGGTTACCGCGCGGTTGCCGGCGGGTCATCGCGCGATCGGGAAGTGGTCGGAGGCGGCCGGCCGGCAGCGACGGATCGCGCCTACATCGCCGCGACGAGGATCCCGGCCAGCTCTGCGTCGGTGAGGGCGACCGGGTTCGTCCGCATGCTCCCGCCCCGCGCGTCGGCGACGAGACCGTCGACGAGCGCAGCGTTGAGGCCGAAGTCCGCGAGGCCCCGCAGCCGGAGATGCGACGCCCACCCGGCGAGCAGCGGGACGAGCGCGGCCCGCGCGTCCGCGTCGGTGAGCGCCGCGTCGTCGAGCAGCGCCCGGGCGGCGCGAGCGTAGCGGGCAAGCCCGGGGCCCGACGGGTCGCGCGCCTCGAGGGCGCGGATGTTCGCGGCAGTGGCCGGGGCGAGCACGGCGCCGCACGCCACGCCGTGAGGGATCGGCAACGCCGCGCCCAGCGGGGCCGCGAAGCCGTGGACCGCACCGAGCCCCGCCCCCGCGAGGCAGATCCCCGAGGCGAGGGCAGCCCAGGCCATGCGCTCGCGCGCCGCCGCCGTCTCGGCACCCGCGCCGGGTCCCAGGTCGAACCAGGGCAGCAGCGCCTCGCGTGCCGCCGCGAGGCCGGAGAGCGCGAGGGCATCGGTGAACGGCCCGGCGCCGGTCGACGTGTACGCCTCGAGCAGCTGCGTCACCGCGTCCATCCCATCGGCGGCGATGAGCGGGCGCGGGCACGTGTCGAGGAGGTCCGGGTCCACGACCGCGACCGCGGCCACGAGCCGGTCGTCGCGGAACGACCGCTTGAACCCGCCGGCGCCACGGACGCTGATGACGGCATTCTTCGTCGCCTCGCTGCCGGTCCCGGCCGTCGTGGGGACCGCGACGAGGGGCAGCGCCGGGCCGCCATACGGGAGCCCCCGCCCCACCACCTCGAGATGGTCCATGACCGATCCGCCCGTCGCGAGGAGCCCGGCGATCGCCTTGGCGGCGTCGAGGACGCTCCCGCCGCCGATCCCCACGACGACGTCGACGCGTGCAGGCCGGAACCGGGCGACGGCGTCATCGACGAGCTCGGGCGAGGGCTCGCCGCTGACGACGAGGTCGTGGACGGGGATCTCCCGCGCCTCGAGCGCCGCGAGGAGCCGCGTCCAGCGCGGTGTCGCGCGGAACGATCCCGCCCCGGTGACGAGGAGCGCGCGATGGCCGCGGTCGGCGACGATGGCCGGGAGGCGCTCGATGCTGCCGGGTCCCATCTCGACCCTCGGGAGCCGCCCGATCGCGGACGCGGTCATGCGGGCGCGCCGGCCCCGGGGTCCGCCGTGGGGCCGATCGCGACGGCCTCGTACGCCACGCCGATCCGTGGCTCGGCGAGCCAGTCGGCGACCGTCTCGCGCCAGGCGAGGTAGTGCGCGGTCTCCCGGTGGGCGGCCGCCGCCGCCGCGTCCCGATACACCTCGTAGAGGATGAACCGGCTCGGATCGGAGTTCGCGCGAAGGACGTCGAACCGGAGGTTGCCGGGCTCGCGAATGGAACCCGCGTGGTTCGCGCGAGTCGCGTCGGTGAACGCGTCGATGTGCTCCGGCTTCACGTGGACGTTGACGAGCGTGACGTGCATCCCGATCCTCTCTCCGTGCGGTGCGAGCCGGGGGTCCGGCCCCCGAAGCCGGGACCTTCCGCCGTGTCCCGAGGCCTCGTGTCCCCGGTAGGCTGGGTCGGTGACGGACATCGCCCTCGACCGATCCTATCGTGCGCTGCTGCGCGTCCCCACGCTCGGGCGTGTCCTCGCGGGCATGCAGGTGGCCCGCATCGCCCAGTCGATGGTCGGCGTGGCGGTCGTCCTCTTCGCGCTGAAGGAATACGACTCCCCCGCCCTGGCCGGGCTCGTCACGTTCGTCTGGATCTTCCCCGGGCTGCTCGTGAGCCCCATCGCCGGCGCTCTGCTCGACCGTCACGGACGGGCGAGGCTCGTCGTCCTCGACTACGTGGTCGCGCTCGTCGCCCTCGTGTCCATCGGTCTCCTCGCACTCAACGGCGCGCTTCCCGCCTGGCTCCTCGTCGTCATCGCGCTGGTCTCGTCCTTCACGGGGCCACTGAGCAACACGGGCCTGCGAAGCCTCCTGCCGATCATCGTGCCCAGCCACCTGTGGGAGCGGGCGAACGCGGTCGACTCGAACGGATACGTGGTCGCGACGATCATCGGACCGCCGGCGGCCGCGGCTCTCGTGCAGGTGATCGGCGGACCCGAGACCATGATCGCGATCGGAGCGCTGTACGGCGTGGCCGCGGTGGTGCTCATCGGCGTGGCGGACCCCATGGTGGAGACCGCGTCCACGGGGCGGCTGTTCCACGACGCGTGGCTCGGCGTGGTCTACACGTGGCGTAACCGGACCCTCCGCGGCCTGGGATTCTCGCTGTCCGTCCTGAACATCGCGGGCGGCATGACGACGATCGTGATCCCGCTCATCGTCCTCGGGCGCCTCGGGCAGGGCGAGGCGATGGTGGGCGTGATGTTCGCGTTGATGGGGGTCGGCGGGATGGCCACCGCGTTCGTCTTCGGGCGGATGGACACGCGCGGCCGGGAGAAGCAGCTCCTCGTCCTCCCCACGCTCCTCATGGCCCCGGCGACCGCCCTCCTCCTGCCCGATGCGGGCCTGGTCCCGGTGGCGCTCTCGATGCTTGCGATCGGCGTGCTCAACGGCCCCCTGGACATCGGGATGTTCACCGTCCGACAGCGCCGCACGGACCCCGCGTGGATGGGACGCGCGTTCGCGGTCTCGATGGCCTTCAACTTCTCCGGCTACCCGATCGGGGCGACGATCACCGGGTGGCTCGCGGCGACGTCGATCGACGCCGCGATCGTCATGGGCGTGATCGCCTGCGTCGCGGCGGGCCTGCTCGCGTGGTGGATGATCCCCGCGGCCGAGGACGGCAGCCAGGTGGCGACGGACCTCATGGGCACGACGGCCGCGGATCGGTGACGGGGGTGTCGGGCGGGTCTCTCGGCCGCGACGCGGGCGGCGCCACGGTGCAGCCCGCGCGTCGCTCGGTCCAGGCGACGTCCTACGCGAGCTTCATGCTCATCGGCTGGGTGAGCCTTCTCCTCCCCTCACTCATCCGCGTCGTCAAGGGCGACTTCGGGCAGACGGACGCGGGATTCGGCTTCCTGTTCCTCGTCAGCGCCGTCCTGTACGCGGCGGGCGGCCTGGGGACCGGTGTGCTCCACGACCGGTTCGGGCGACGGGCGATCCTCGCGACCGCGGCCGCGCTCATCGCCGCGGGACTCGTCATCGAGGGCCTGGCGCCCACGTGGCCGATCCTCCTCGTGGGCGTCGGCATCGCCGGTGCGGGATCGGGCGCCATCGACGGGGGCGTGAACGGCCTGTTCATGGACCTCTACCCGGAGGGCGGGGGCGGGCAGCTCAGCGGCCTCCACCTGTTCTATGGGATCGGGGCGATGGTCGCGCCGCCGATCGTCGGGTGGCTCGTGATCTCGGGCGCGGACTGGCGGTACGTGGTCGCCGGCACCGGGATCGTGGCCCTCGGCTACGTCCTCCCGCTGCGGGCCGCCGGCTCGGCGGCGGACACTCGACATCGCCTGCCGCCGAGCGGCGGCGCCCGCGACCCGCTGGATCACCGGCTCCCGCTCGCGGCGCTCGCCGTGGCCATCGGCTGCTACGTCGCGTCGGAGCTCGCGGTCTCGAGCTGGATGGTGGGCTACCTGTCGGACGAGACGCTGGGTCTCGCGGCCATCGCCCTCGGGGCGTTCTGGGCGGGCCTCGCGGCGGGGAGGCTGGCGGCGGTCCGGTACGCGGACAGGTTCGACCCGGTCACGCTCGCATCGACGGGCGCGGCAGTGTGCGGCGCAGCGCTCGCGGTCATGGTCGTGACGCATGGCGGGGCACTGACGATCGCCCTGGTCGCGATCGCGGGATTCGCGTCCGGACCCGTCTACCCGCTCATCATGGCGATCGGCGGCCGGCTCTACCCGGGACGCGCGGCCCGGGTCAGCGGCCTCCTCACCGCCGCCGGGGTCGTCGGGTCGATCGTCTACCCGCCGCTCATGGGATTCGTCTCGCCGTACGTGGGGCTCGGCGCCGGCATGGCGGGAGCCGCCGTGCTCGCGGCGGCGTCCGCCGTGGCGATCCGCGTCGCGCGACGGCTCGCGGCCGGCGCGAGCGCAGCCGCGGAGGACGACCGGCGCGGTCGGCCGCGGCATTGACGCGCCGTCGACTGCGCTAAGGTCTGCAGAGATGTCAGAGCCTTGGTCGAGGTATCGCCGATGAGCGTCGTGGCGGCCGACGTCGCCCCGGCCGCGCCGCAGCCGGGCGCCCGGCCGGTGCTGCGCTGCGCCGACCTGCGGAGGTCGTTCGGCGAGCGGGTCGCCGTGGACGGCGTCGGGTTCGAGATCGCCCCCGGCGAGACGTACGGCCTGCTGGGCCCCAACGGCGCCGGCAAGACCACGACGATCTCGATGATCTGCGGCCTCCTCCGCCGTGACGCTGGCGAGGTCTTCGTGGATGGCAGGCCGATCGACATCGGCTCCACGTCGGCGAAGGGCGCGATCGGGTACGTCCCGCAGGACCTCGCGATCTACCCGGACCTCTCGGCGCGCGAGAACCTGCGCTTCTTCGGCCGCCTGCAGCACCTCCGCGGTAGGGACCTCGAGCGTCGGGTGGACGGCGTCCTCGACGTCATCGCCCTCTCCGACCGCGCGAAGGACCGGGTGGAGAGCTTCTCCGGCGGGATGAAGCGCAGGTTGAACATCGGGATCGGCCTCCTGCACGGCCCCAGGCTCCTCGTGCTCGACGAGCCCACGGTGGGTGTCGACCCGCAGAGCCGGAACGCGATCCTCTCGTCGATCGCGGATCTCGAGAGCGAGGGCATGGCCATCCTCTACACCACGCACTACATGGAGGAGGCCGAGCGGCTCTGCGACCGGATCGGCATCATCGACGAGGGGCGCATCCAGGCCGAGGGCACGCGGCGGGAGCTCGTGGAGCTCATCGGCGGACGGGACCGCGTCACCCTCGTGGCGAGCGGTCCGCTGGGCCAGGCGGCGGTCGAGATCAGGGCGCTCGACCCACGGATCGACGAGGTGACCGCCGGAGATGGCGCGATCGAGATCCTCGTCACCGAGGCGCGCAGCATCCTCCCGGCCATCCTCTCGACCGCCGCGTCGGCCGGCGCCACGATCAGGACGGTCGAGGTGGTCGAGCCCGATCTCGAGGCGGTCTTCCTCCACCTGACCGGCAAGGCCCTGCGGGACTGACGGGGCCCGTCGATGTCGCCCGCGCTCGCCATCGCGGCCAGGGACCTGCGCCAGAAGGTCCGCGACCGCTCGGCGATCATCCTGTCGGTCGTCGCCCCGCTCATGCTCGCGTTCCTCTTCTCGGCGATGCTGCCGGCCGGATCGGACGTGTTCAAGGCGACGTACGCCGTCGTCGACCTCGACGGCGGGCCGATCGCGCGAGCCCTCGTCGACGGGCCGCTCGCGGGACTCGGCCCGAGCGGCATCACGGTCGTCGCCGCGGTGAACGAGGCGGAGGCGCGGGGCAGGGTCACCGGCGGGTCGGCGCAGGCGGCCATCGTCATCCCGGCCGGCTTCTCGGCCGCGGTCCAGTCCGGCCAACAGGCGCACGTGACGATCGTCGGAAGCGTGAACGCGACGATCGCCACCCAGGTCCTCCAGTCGATCGTGTCGTCGTTCGGCAGCTCCGTCGCGGGCGTGCAACTGGCGGTCGCCACCGTCACGGCGGCCGGCGGGACCGGCGCCGGCGACCCGGCCTCGATCGCGCGGGAGGCGCAGGCGATGGCCGCGCCCGTGACGATCGCGACGGCCTCCACGACGGACCGTCTCGCGGCGTCGAACACGTACTACGCGGCGTCGATGGCAGTGCTCTTCGTCTTCTTCGCCGCGCAGTTCGGCGTCGTGAGCCTGCTCGGCGAGCGCCGTGCGGGCACGCTCGCGCGGATGCTCGCGTCGCCGATCTCCGCGCGGACGGTGCTCCTCGGCAAGCTCCTCGTGAGCATCGTCCTCGGCGCGGTTTCGATGACCATCATCGCCGTCGCGACGACACTCCTCCTCGGGGCGCGCTGGGGCGACCCGCTCGCGGTGGCCGCGCTCATCCTCACGACGGTCCTCGCGGCGAGCGGAATCGCCCTCGTCATCGTGGGGTTCGCGCGGACCGAGGACCAGGCGGCGGGCCTCACCGCGATCGTCGCCATGGTCCTCGCCGTGCTCGGCGGCTCGTTCTTCCCGCTCTCCCAGGCGCCGGCGGCGCTCGCGACGCTGAGCCTCGCCACGCCGCACGCATGGTTCCTCCGCGGGATCGGCGACCTCGCGTCGGGCGAGGGCATCGCCGTGGTGCTCCCGTCGGTCGCGGTGCTCGGACTGCTCGGGGTCGTGACCTGCGCGATCGGGCTCGTCCGGGCCGAGCGAGCGGTCATCCCGCGATGAGCACCCTCGCGATCGCCCAGGTCAACCTCGTCCGACTCCTTCGGGACCGGACGGCGCTGTTCTTCATCTTCCTCCTGCCGGTCGTCCTCATCGTCGTCCTCGGCACCGTCTACGGCGGACGCACCGCGCCTCGTCTCGGGGTCGTCTCCGCCGGATCGGGCGCGCTCGGGGCGGATCTCGTCAAGGCGCTCGCCGGTGGCCACATGCGGCTCGAGATCCGGGACTTCGCGAGCGAGGCCGACCTGCGCTCGTCCGTGGAACGCGGCACGCTCGAGCTGGGCCTCGTGATCCCGCCCGGCTACGACGCCACGCTGCGCGGCGGCGGCGACGCCCGGGTCACCGTGCTGGCGCAGCCGGGCCGCGTCCTCGCGCTGGAACAGGGGGTCGGATCTGCCGTGGCGGCCGAGTCCGCGATCGTCGGCGCCGCCCGTCTCGCGCAGGCGAGGACGGGTGCGAGGTTCGATGACGCGCTGGCGGCGGCACGAGCGGCCGCGGCGGGCGTGGCCGGCGTGCAGGTGAGCGTCGAGGACTCCGGCAAGCGCATCTTCCCGACCGACATCGGGATGTTCTCGCTCGGCGCGCAGAGCCAGCTCATCCTGTTCATGTTCCTCACGTCCATGACCGCGGCGACGCAGCTCATCCTCACCCGGCAGCTCGGCGTGTCGCGACGGATGCTCTCCACGCCCACGTCGATCGCGACGATCCTGTTCGGGGAGATGCTCGGCCGCTTCGGCGTCGCGATGATCCAGGGCCTGTTCATCGTCCTGCTCTCCGCCTTCGTCTTCGGCGTGGACTGGGGCGACCCGTTCGCGGCGGGCGTCCTCATCGTCATGTTCGCGCTCGTCGGGACGGGCGCGGCGATGGTCGTGGGCGCGTTCGCGAACAACCCCGACCAGGCCGGCACGTTCGGCGTCTTCGTCGGCATGGCGCTCGGCGCCCTCGGCGGCGCGATGGTCCCGATCGAGGTCTTCGGCGAGCCCATGCGGACGATCGCCCACGTGACGCCGCACGCCTGGGCGATCGAGGGATTCCGGACGCTCGTGTTCGACCGGGGCGGCATCGTCGAGGTCGCACCGCAGCTCGGCGTGCTCGGAGCCATGGCCCTCTGCCTCCTGGCGGTCGCGACGGTCAAGCTGCGCCGGCAGATCGTGGGCGGGTGACCGTCCGCAGCCGATCACGCCCGCGTGCCATCCGCCGGTGATGACCGCTCGGAGGCCCTTCCGCGACCCCGCGACATGGGTCGCGTTCGCGTGCGGTCTCGCGTTCCTCGTCCTCGCCGCGATCGTGAACGGCCAGGGCTACGCCGCGTTCGACGAGCCGGTCATCGCGTTCGTCCAGGGGCTGCCGATCCCGTCGGGGGCGTGGGAGGCGATCACCGCGGCCGGCGGGTTCGTCCTCATCCCGATCGGCATCGCGCTCGTCGCGTGGCTCGTCGTGTCGCGGCGCTATCGACTCGCCGTCATCGTCGCGGTCGCCCTCCTCGGCGCCTCGTTCTTCACCGAGGCAGTGAAGGTGTTCGTCGCGCGGCCGCGCCCGCCGGGGCAGCCGGTCGTCTACGCGCCGGGGTACAGCTTCCCGTCGGGGCACACGCTCAACAGCACGGTGACGTACGGGCTCATCGCGTTCCTCGCGTGGCGGAGCGCACTTCCGGAGGCGGCGCGGCGGATGGTCGCCGTGGCGCTCGCCGCGCTCATCGTGGGGGTGGGGCTCTCGCGGATCGCGCTCGGGGTCCACTACCCGAGCGACGTCCTCGCCGGGTGGCTGGCCGGGATCGCGATCGTCGCGATCGCGGTCGTCGCCGCGCATCTCGCGGAGGCAGCCGTTCCTTCCGGCTGACCGGGACGTGGCGACGCCCGGCCGACCCGCGGTCGGCCGGGCGTCGGCGGCGTCCGATGGGCGTCAGGCGGGCGTCGTGTCGCCAGCCTCCTTCGCGGCTGCCGCGATCTTCGCGGCCGTCTCGTCGTCGACGGGGGCCGTCTCGACCTTCGTCGCCGCCGGCATCGCCTCCTTGACGAAGTCCACCGCGGTCACGTTCACGAGCGCGATGATCCCCGACGTGCCGGGCGTGATCACGTCGGCGAGGCCCTTCGCGACCTCGCCCTCCTTGAGCTGGTTGCCGACCTTGCCGGCGACCGCGCCGACCACGCCGCCGACGACGAGCCCGGCCAGGATGGACGGCGGGAAGATGATCGCGAGCGCGCCGCCCGCGATCGCGCCCCAGAGCGTCCCGTTGCGCGTGCGGTGGTCGGTCATCTTGCGGATGGTGATCTTGCCCTGGTAGTCGGAATCGGCGACGAGCACGCCCTCGATGTCGATGGCGCGCTTCCACTC
>CAIYQJ010000095.1 GCA_903928275.1 uncultured Chloroflexota bacterium | reverse complement strand
CCGGTGTCGCCACGAGGCGTCCCGCGAGCGGGGCCGCCGGCGGCACGACGACGGCCCCCGGTGCGGCTGCGAGCGTCGTCGCGTACCCCGCTCCGGGCGCCTCGAGGATCGCGAGCATCCGCTCGGCGACCGCCGTCCCGGCCGTCCCCGCGTGGTACCGGATCGCGAGCGCGCGCAGGGGGAGGAAGAACTCCGGCGTGATGATGAGGACGGCAAGCGCGCGCTCGAACGGCATCGTCCCGGCCATGAGCCGCAGGCTCACCTCCACCGCGACGAGGGCGGTCGCCACCGTGCCGCCCCACTCGAGGACCAGCGCCGTCTGGAACGCCGTGCGGAGGACCTCCATCGTGGTGTCGCCGTACGTTCGGCTCACGTCCTCGATGTTGGCGACCTGCTCTTCGCTGCGGCCGAACATCTTGAGCGTGGCGATCCCGTGGAGCATGTCCACGAAGAACGCGCTCATCCAGCGGAGCTCGAGGAACCGGCGCGCCGTGAGCGCCCGCGCGCGCCCGCCGATGAGCGAGAGGAACAGCACGAGGATGGGACCCGTGACGACGAGGATCAGGGCGGTCGGCGGGTCGAGGACGAGCACGACGGCGACGACGAGCAGCGGCACGAGCAGGGCGAGGGCGCGCGCGGGCTGGAAGGACGTCACGTACCCGTCGAGCGTGTCGATCCCGTTCGTCATGACGCTTACGAGCTCGCCGGTGCGCTCCCCGGTCGCGAAGCCGGGCCCGAGCCCGAGCAGCCGTCCCGTCAGGGCCGCTCGGAGCGTCTCCTTCAGTCGGCTGGACGAGCGCTGCGCGAGGATCTCCGTGGACCAGACCAGGCCAGCGCGAACGACCGCGAGCAGCACGATGAGCGCGAGCAGTGGGAGCGCCTGCGCGAGATCCTGTCCACCGAGGAAGACTCTGTCGACCACGGTGGCCATGAGGAAGGCCGCGGCGACGACGAGCGCGGCGCCGACGAACCCGCACGCGACCGCGGCGCGGAGCAGCGTCCGCGCGGCAGGGTCGAGCGCGAGCAGCCTGCCCGCCGCGGATGGGGCTCGGCGCGGCAGCGCGATCACGCCCGCCGGACGGACGGAGCGGCGGGCACCGGGCCGCTCGCCCCGGGCTGGGACGCCATGGAGCTCCTAGTACCCGGTCGGCTCGACCACCGTCTTGCCGCGGAAGAAGTAGTAGACGCCGGCCGTGTAGAGGAGGACGAAGGGCATGCCGATCAGCGCGATGACGAGCATGACGGTGAGCGTGTTGTCCGCCGATGCCGCGTTGTAGATCGTGAGGTTGTTCGCGTCCGACACGGTGGAGACGAGGAGGTTCGGGAAGATCCCGACCGCAGCGGACACCAGCAGGAGCGCGATCATCGCGGCCGACGCGACGAACGCCCAGAACGCGCGGCCCGCCCGCAGCAGGTACCACGCGGCGAGGATCGCGGCGAGCGCGGCGGCCGGGAAGACCACGAGCCACGGATCCTGCGCGTAGCGGTCCGTGATGCTCGGATGGAACACGGCGAGAGCGGCGACCAGGAGCGTATTGAGGACGAAAAAGACGACCATGAGCCGCGGCATCCATGACTTGACGCGGGCCTCGAGGACGCCCTCGGTCTTCATGGACAGGAAGATCGAGCCGTGCATGGCGAACATCGCGACGGTCGTGACGCCGACGAGCAGCGGGATCGGGCCGAGCAGGTCGATGAGGGACATCCGGATGTTCCCGTCGGGCCCGAGGGTCACGCCCTTCAGGACGTTCCCGAACGCCACGCCGAGGAGGAGCGCGAGCCCGCCCGACGAGAGCGCGAACACGGTGTCCCAGCCGGTGCGCCAGCGGCCGGACGGGCGCTTGCTGCGGAACTCGATCGCCACGGTCCGCAGGATCATCACGAGGAGCACGAGCATCATCGCGAGGTAGAAGCCGGAGAACAGCGAGGCGTAGACGAGCGGGAAGGCCGCGAACAGGACGCCGCCCGCCAGGATGAGCCACACCTCGTTGCCGTCCCACACCGGCCCGATGCTGTTGAGGAACACGCGTCTCTCGCCGTCGGACCGGGCGAGGGGCAGGTGGAGGATCCCGACGCCCATGTCGAAGCCGTCGAGGACGAGGTAGCCGGCGACGATGACGATGAAGAGCAGGAACCAGATGTCGCTGAGGTTCATCGTCATCACCTCCCGGCCCGGCCGCGTCGGCGGAAGACGTCGCGGAACGTATCGGGCAGTGCCGACTCCGCTGTGGTCTCCACGGTTTCGAGCGGCTCCGGTCCCGACTGGATCTTCGCGTTCAGCAGGTAGAGGAAGAGCGCGAAGAGGATCACGTAGAGCGCGATGAACATGATCAGCGAGAAGAGGACGTCCACCCCGCTCACCACCGGTGAGCCCGCCTTCGCGGTCTCGAGGACGTTGTAGACGATCCAGGGCTGGCGCCCGATCTCTGCGGTCCACCACCCGGCGGTGATGGCCCCCACGGCCCCGAAGACCGTGACGACGAGGATCCAGAGCATCCATCTCGTGGCGTAGAGCCGCCGTCTCCAGAGGAACAGCAGCGCGGCGAGCAGGCCGATCGGGATGAAGACGAACCCCAGCCCCACCATCGCGTGATAGACCTGGAACACGAGGTTCACCGGCGGGATGGGCGCCGCGCCGGCGGCGTCCAGGCCGGCGATCGTCGCGTTCGGGTCGAAGTGGACGAGGAAGCTGAGCAGGCACGGGATCGCGATCCCTGTCGTCGTCCGCGCATCGACGTTCACCCAGCCCACGACGTACGCCGGTGCGCACGACGTCGTCTCCCAGAGCCCCTCCATCGAGGCGAGCTTGATCGGCTGGTTGGCCGCCACCTCCTGCGCCTGGTCGGCACCGGAGAGAGTGACGTTCGCGATCGAGAAGACGACGAAGAACGGCAGCGCGAGCGCCACCATCGACTTGGCCACGTCGACGTGGCGCTTCTTCAGCAGGTACCACGCACCCACGCTGAGCAGGAGCGCGGACCCCACGGTCCACGACGCGACCAGGACGTGCAGGAGCCGTGGGATGAACGACGGCGTGAAGACCGTCTGCCAGAAGTCGGTCATGACCGCGCGCGCCGGGAGCGGCGTCATCGCGACCGTGTAGCCGGCCGGCGTCTGCATCCACGAGTTGGCCATGATGATCCAGAGGGCGCTGAAATGGGCCCCGAAGACCACCATGAACGTCGCGAACAGCCACATCCGCGGCCCCAGGCGGTTGCCGCCGAAGAGCATGAGCCCCAGGAAGCCGCCCTCGAGGAAGAACGCGAAGACGCCCTCGGCGGCGAGCAGGCTGCCGAAGACGTTGCCGACGAACCGCGAGTACTCGGCCCAGTTGGTGCCGAACTCGAACTCCTGGACGACGCCGGTGGCCACGCCGAGCGCAAAGATGAGGCCGTAGACCTTCACCCAGAAGAAGGACATCTCCCGCCACTTGGGGTCCTTCGTCCGGACGTAGATGATGCCGATGACGACCATCATCAGGCCGAGCCCCATGGACAGGGGCGGGTAGATGAAGTGGAAGCTTGCGGTCAGCGCGAACTGGATGCGCGACAGCAGATCTGCGTCCAAGTGCCCTCCTCCGGAACCCCGCGCTCTCGTCCCGGCTACGGTGGGGGGCGAACGCCCCCGAGTCATGGGCCGGATGGCGTCCGGCGGCCGCCGTCCGGCCCGTCGTCGCGGGACGGCGCTGCCGCCCCGTGCACGCGGTGCGCCGCGCGGCATGGACCCGTCGCGGCCGGCGTCAGGCCGTGAGGGCGTCGAGCAGCGATCCCCAGCCGGTGAGGTACGCGTCCACGTCGGCATCGGTCGCGGGCACGGACGCGACCGGCCCGGCGCCCACGATCGCCTCCCACACACCGCGGTTCGCCAGCCAGATCCGGACGAGCCGGGTGAGGAGATCGTCCCGGCAGGTCCGTGCCTCGGCGGCGTTCCGCACCGCCGTGGGGCGGAACGTGTAGCCGGCTCGCGGCCCCAGGTGGTGGATGTGCCACGCCAGGCCGACGCGCGCCACGTCCGCCCGCATCCCGTCCGCGAGCCGCGCCCCCAGGCGCTGCGTGTGCGCGTAGGCCTCGGGCGTGAGGATCTCGAGCATGGTGGCGCGGGCCGCCGCCATCGAGAGCGCGTTCCCGAACAGCGTCCCGCCGATCGCGATGAGGTCGGAACGCTCGCCATCGGGGCCCTTTACCTGCGTGAGCACGTCCGCGATCGCGTCGGTCATCCCCCACGCGCCGAACGGGATCCCGCCGGCGATCGACTTGCCGATCGTGACGAGGTCGGGCTCCAGCCCCCACGCCCGCGTGAGCCCGCCTGGCCCCACGACCTGCGTGTGCGTCTCGTCGAGCGCGAGGAGCGTGCCCGTCTCCCACGTGGCCGCCCGCAGGATCGCGTGGAACCCGGGCTCCGGCAGGATGAGCCCGAAGTTGTTCGTCAGCGCCGGCTCCGTGAGGACGAGCGCGACGTCGCGCGCCTCGAGCGCACGCGCGAGCGCGGCCGGGTCGTTGAACGGGACCAGGACCGTCCCGGCCGCGACGTCGCGTGGAAGGCCGCGCTCCTCGGGGACGAGGGCGCCGGTGGGGTCCAGCTCCACGAGCGCCGCGTCGAGGTGGCCGTGGTACTTCCCGTCGAACAGGAGGACGCGGTCGCGGCCCGTCACGACGCGCGCCACGCGGATCGCCTCCGTGTTCGCGTGGGTGG
>CAIYQJ010000094.1 GCA_903928275.1 uncultured Chloroflexota bacterium | reverse complement strand
AGCGCCCGATCGACCGCCGCCAGCGCGTGGATCCGGGTCGTCGGGAAGTAGGGGACGGTCACGTCGCCCGGGCGGACGAGCAGCTCGATCTCAGTGCACCCGGCGATGACGCCTTCCGCACCGCGGCCCACGAGCCGCGCGATGACCGCGAGGTACTCCCGGCGCGACGCCTCCAGCACGAGGCCGCGTACGAGCTCGGCGTAGATGACGTCGTGGACGAGGGTCCGGTCGGGCTCGTCCGGCACGAGGACCTGCAGCTGGTACCGGTCCTCGAGGCGACGGCGGTAGAAGTCCTGCTCCATCGTGTACCGGGTGCCGAGCAGGCCCACGCGACTCAGGCCGGCGGCACGGACCGCCTCGCCCGTCGCGTCAGCGATGTGGACCACGGGGATGTCCACGGCCGCCTCGATCTCTCCGGCGACACGGTGCATCGTGTTCGTGCAGAGCACGAGCAGGTCGGCGCCGGCGTCCTGCAGGCGTCGGGCGTCGGCAGCCAGCCGCGACCCGGCCGCCGCCCAGTCGCCGGCCTCCTGCAGCGCCTCGATCTCGGCGAAGTCGTACGCGCGGATGACCATGCTCGCCGAGTGCTGCGGCCCGAGGCGCCGCCGCACCTCCTCCGTCATGATCCGCTCGTAGGCCACGGACGATTCCCAGCTCATCCCGCCCAGCAGGCCGATCGTCCGCATCGCTGCCTCCCTTCTCATGCGCCGAGACCGCCCAGCGGGCCCGGTGGTGGAACGGGCGTCCGGATGACCGAGTATGCCCCGCAGGACGGCAGCGGGCCACGCACCGCCCGCCTTCCCCGCGGCCGGACGCCGCCGGGAGCCGCCGGCCGGTAGACTGCGGGCCTTCGACCTCCGACCCTTCCACCTTCGACCGCCTGGCGTCGCGTGGCGCCGGCCTCTCGCCCCGCGAGGAGACCTCCGCTGACCTACATCCAGGCGATCATCCTCGGGCTCCTCCAGGGGGTGACCGAGCTCTTCCCCATCTCGAGCCTCGGCCACGCGGTCATCCTGCCGAAGTTCCTCGGCTGGAACGACGTGGTCGCGGCGCAGTCCGCCCCGGAGTCGTTCTGGCTCGCGTTCCTCGTGGGCCTCCACGTGGCCACGGCCATCGCGCTCCTCGTCTTCTTCCGCGCGCAATGGGCGCGCATCATCCGCGGCTTCGGCACCTCGATCCGCACGCGCCGCATCGGCACCCCGGACGAGCGTCTCGCGTGGCTCCTCCTCGTCGCGACGATCCCGGCCGGCATCGCTGGTCTCCTCCTCGAGCACACCCTGCGCGTGGCCTTCGCGACGCCGGCGGTCGCCGCGGTCCTGCTCATGGTCAACGGGCTCATCCTCATCGCCGGCGAGCGGGTCCGGCGTGGCGCGACGGCCCGTCGGCTCGTCCGCTCCCATGCCCGCACCGACGCCGGCGACCGACGCCTCGACACGCTCGACTTCCGCGAGAGCTTCGCGATCGGTGTCGCACAGGTGCTGGCGCTGCTGCCCGGGATCAGCCGGTCCGGCGTCACGATCGTGGCGGGGCTCGTGCGGGGGCTCGACCACGAGGACGCTGCGCGGTTCTCGTTCCTCCTCGCCACGCCGATCATCCTCGCCGCCGGCGTGTACAAGCTGCCGGACCTCGTGGGGCACAACGGCGACGGGGTCCGTGGCCAGGTCCTCGTGGGGAGCGTGGCGGCCGGACTCGCCGCCTACGTGTCGGTCAGGTTCCTGTCCCGCTACTTCCGGCGGGGGACGCTGCTACCGTTCGCCGCGTACTGCCTCGTCGTCGGCGCGCTGGCGCTCATCCGCGTCGCGTAGATGGCGCCGGCCCGCCGCGGCCGATCGGTCAGTGGACGGCGGCGCCGAGCAGCGACCCGATCGCGTAGGTCACGCCGGCCGCGAGCAGCCCGAGGCCCACCTGCCGCAGCCCCGTCCGCAGCGCGCCGCGATGCGTGAGGCGGCTCACCGCGAGGCCGATCCCGAACAGCGCTACGACCGAGAGCCCGATCGCCACCGGCACTGCGGCCGAGCCCAGGCCGAGGAGGAACGGCAGCAGCGGGATGATCGCGCCGGCCGCGAATGCGCAGAGTGACCCGACCGCCGCGGCGACGGGGTTGCCGACCGCCTCCTCGCTGAGGCCGATCTCCTCGCGGACGAACGTCTCGATCCCCTTCTCCGGCCCCGCCATGATCCGGTCCGTGATCAGCGCGGCTTCGTGCTCGGCCAGCCCCTTGCCCCGGTAGATCTCGAGGAGGATCGCGCGCTCCTGCTCGGGCGTGTCGTTGAGCTGCTGGCGCTGGAGGCTGACCTGGTACGCGGCGAGCTCGCGCTGGCTCGCGACGGAGACGTACTCGCCCACGGCCATGCTGAAGCCGCCGGCGAGGAGGCCCGCGATGCCCGCGACCACGACGGCATGCGGATCCTCCCTGGCCGCTGCCACCACGCCCATGATGAGCGAGAGGTTGCACACGAGCCCATCCGTCGCCCCGAAGACGACGGGCCGGACGACCGACGAGCCGCGGGTCTCGTGCGGGCCGACGGGTGCGGTCCGCAGGGCGGTCAGGACACCGGAGATCCCCGACATCGCGGCGGCCCTCAGCGCTCGATGAGCCGACGGACGCCGTCCGGCAGCTCGATCCCCGGCGGCAGGTCGCTCGCCGGTTCGGGCGTGCCGAACGTGCGCCGGACGGGGATCGTGCCCGCCCAGACGGGCCACGTCTCGTCGCCGGGGTCGTCGCCGAGACCGGCGTCGCGGACCTTGGCGGACGCCTCGTCGAGCGCGAGCGACACCACGGCCGTCTGCTTCAGCTCCTTCTCGGTCATGGGGCGCAGGTCGGCGGCCCGGCCGGGCACGAGCGAGTCCACGAACGCGTCGAGCGCACGAGCCTTGTCCTCCCCCACCACGGGGGTCGCGACGCCGACCACGACCACCGACCGGTAGTCCGCCGAATGGTTGAAGCCGGAGCGGGCGAGGATGATCGAATCGATCTGCGAGACGGTCAGGCACACGGGCGCGCCGGCCTCGACCGCGCGGATCATCCGGCTGGCCGACGAGCCGTGCCAGAGGACCCGGTCCCCGCCCCGCCAGTACAGCGTGGGGACGACGTACGGCTGGCCGTCCACGACGTAGCCCACGTGCGCGACCAACCCGGCATCGAGGATCGCGTCGATCGTCGCGCGGTCGTAGTGCCCGCGATCGGGCTTGCGGCGGACGCGGACGCGGTCGGTCGGGGCGGCAGGGCGGTGACCGCCGGGGGCGTTCGGGTCGGTGGGGTCGGTGGGCATCGGGGGCCTCGCGCAGGTCGTCGTGGGGTGGGTCGCCGGCTGGTGGGCCGGCCGCCGCCATGGTCGCACCTCGGGCGAGCACGCGGACGGCGTATGGTAGAGGCTGGCACGCTCCGGGCGTGGGGGGTCGGCCGGCGGTCGGATGGAGGATCGCATGCGCAACCGCGTCGACTTCAGCTTCGCGATCGGGATGCTCCGCCGGAACGCGGCGCTCATGCTCTTCCCGATCATCTCGGGCGTCGTCGTCATCCTCGTGAGCCTCGCCCTGCTCGCGCCCTTCGGCCTGCAGCTCATCAACGATGCCGCCGCCGGTACGGAGACGAAGACGGGGCCGCTGACGATCGCCATCCTGGTCATCTGCCTCATCGTGGACGCGATCGTCGTCACGTTCTTCAACGGCGCCCTCATGGCCGAGGCGCTCGTCGTGGTCCAGGGCGGGCACGCGAGCGTGGGGCACGGCGTGGCGACCGCGGGCCGTCGCCTGCCCCAGATCCTCGCCTGGGGCCTCGTGACCGCCACGGTGGGTCTGATCCTGTCGGCGCTGCGCGAGAAGGGCGGGATCGGCGGCGCGCTGCTCTCGATCCTCGGCGGCGCCGCGTGGGGGGTCGCCACGCTGTTCGTCCTGCCGGTGGTCATCGTCGAGGGGTCGTACCCGGTCGCGGCCATCAAGCGGTCGATCGCGATCCTGCGATCGCTCTTCGGGCCCGGCGTGGCGCTCGGCGGGCTGCGCAAGGCATGGGGCTTCGGGATCGCCTACCTCGTCCTCACGCTCGGGGGGATCTTCCTCGCGATCGCGCTGATCATCGTGGGAGTCGCGACGCAGAACGTCGCCGTGGGGGTCCCGGCCATCATCGGCGCCGTCCTCATCATCGGGCTCGTGGTCATCGTCGCATCGGCGCTGGGGGCGATGGTCAGCGCGATCCTCTACGTCTACGCCGTGGACCGGACCACGCCGCCGCAGGTCGACGCGGCCCTGCTCCAGAGCGGCCTTGCCGTCCGCTGACGAGGGATCCGGGCCGCCGGCGCTCCGGGGCCGGGACCGGGGCACGGGCCGGGGCCGCGAGGGCGGCCGAGCCGCCCTGCCGGGGCCCGGGGCCGGCGGTCAGAGGACCGGCGCGAGCCTGCGGACGAGCGTGGCCGCGGTGTGCGCCGCGTCCCCGAGGAAGACGGTGAAGTCCGTCGCGCCATCGTGCCCCGCGAGGTCGCTCACCGCGCGCACCACGAGCCACGTGGCCCCGTAGCGCTCGGCGACCTGGACCACCGCCCCGCCCTCCATCTCCACGGCGAGCGCGTCGAATCGCCGGAGCAGGTCCTCGCGCATGACATCGGAGGCGACGAACGCATCGCCGGTCACGATCGTCCCGAACCTGATCACCGGGACGTGTCGCGCCGAGCCGGCGCGCGCTCGCACGCCGGGCAGCGGCTCCTCGCCGAGCGCCCCGCGCACGCGGACCACGAGGTCGTCGTGGAGCTGCCAGCCCACGCGGTCGCTCCCGCCCGGGAACGGCATGCCCCCCGGCTGGTACGTGATGCGCTCCGTGTCCGTGACCCGGCCGTAGTCGTACTGGACGACGCGCGTCCCGACGACGACGTCACCGATCGTGAGCGACGGATCGACCGCGCCGGCGACACCGGACAGGAGGATCCGGTCGCACGCGTACCGCTCGCAGAGGACGGTCGTGGTGAGGGCGGCGTTCACCTTCCCGATCCCCGTCTCGGCGACGGCGACGGGGAGGACGTCGAGATGGCCGAGGATGACTTCCGTGCCACCGTGCACATGGGATGACGTGCGCGTCATCTCGTCGCGGAACAGGTGGAGCTCCTCCGGCAGAGCGCAGAGCACGCCGATCCGGGTCGTCGATCCACTCGGGTCCATGCTTCGATCGTACCGCGGCGGAGTCGGCCGTGGCGCGTCGCGCCGCGCCGTCAGCGGCGACCGAGCCGGCCCCGGGCCTGCGCCACCGCTTCCGCCGGCGACCCCGCGAACGGCTCGCCGTGGCCGGGCAGGACGATCGTCGCCGGAAGGCCCTCCAGGCGCGCGAGCGACGCGATCGCCTGGGCGCGGTCCGTGCGGAACGGGCTGATCGACGGTCCGGTCCGCCCGCTCACCACGTCGAGCGTCCCGAGCGAATCACCGCTCATGAGCGCGCCGCGCGACTCGAAGAGGATGGCGCAGGACCCGGGCGTGTGCCCGGGCGCGTGCACGATGCGCGGCGAGCCGGGGAGGTCGAGCACGTCGCCGTCGGCGAACCCCCGCGCCACACTGACCGGCGGCATCCGGATCCCGCCGTTGCGGAGCCCATACGCGAGCGTCGAGAGGAGCCGCCGGCTGAGGCCGAGGTCCATGCCACCCGGTGGCCGCTTCCCCGCGATGAGGAACTCGAGGTCGGCGTCGTGGATGCGCGCCTCGGCCGGGGCCTCGCTCCGGATCCGCTCAGCGATGCCGACGTGGTCCGAGTGGGCGTGGGTGAGCACCACCGCCTCGATGTCCGCGAGCGTCCGCCCGATCCGCGCGAGCCCGTCGACGAGCAGGCCCCAGTTACCGGGCATGCCCGCGTCGACGACGGTGACCCGCCCCGCCTCCTCGACGAGGTAGAAGTTCACGATGTTCTCGTTGACGCGCTCGATCCGGTCGGCGACCTGCATGGGGCGCAGGATAGGTCACCGCCTCGATCTGGCGGCGACGGGCCAGGGTCGATGCCTGGCGGCGCCGTCCGCAGGCACCGGGGGCCCGGCGACCGCCACTCGCCGCATGCGTCTGGACGCGTCGTGTGGGAGCCGGGCAGGACCCGCCGCCGAGGAGGCGCGGCCAGGTACCGGGGCACCGACCGGCGGTCCGTCAGCCGCGGTAGCGCCAGCATCCCGGCAGGTGGTCGTCCACGAGCCCCACCGACTCCATGAACGCGTAGACGATCGTCGGCCCGACGAACCGGAACCCGCGACGTCTCAGGTCCGCCGACAGCGCGTCGGACTCCGGCGTGGTCGGCGCCAGGTTCGCCATCGTCGCGCCGGGCGGCAGCGGTGGGGCGGGGACGGCGGGCGCCCTGCCCACGACCGAGCCGAGGTAGGCCGCGAACGACCCGTGCTGTTCGCCCACGGCGAGGAACGTCGCCGCGTTCGCGATCGTCGCATCCACCTTGGCGCGGTTGCGCACGATGCCCGCGTCGGCGAGCAGGCGGGCGCGATCCGCATCGTCGAACGCGGCGACGGCCGCCGGGTCGAACCCGGCGAACGCGCGGCGGAAGCCCTCGCGCTTGCGCAGGATCGTGCTCCACGCCAGGCCCGCCTGGAAGGACTCGAGGCTGAGGCGCTCGAAGAGCTCGGTGTCGTCGGCGACCGGAACGCCCCACTCCTCGTCGTGGTAGCGGACCATCGCCGCGTCCGCCGTGGCCGCGTCGCCGGTCCACCAGCAGCGCGGCCGTCCGTCGGTCACGCGATGGCCTCGGCCAGCCCCTCGCGGAGGATCGCCTCCATGACGCCCCACTCCGCGAGGAACGCGTCGTGCCCCTTGCGCGACGTGAACTCGCGGTAGCGGGCGTCGAGGCCCGCCTCGGCCCCTGCGTCCACGAGGGCCCGCACCTGCGTCGGCCCATAGAGGATGTCGCCGGCGATCCCCACGCCCAGGAGTCTCGTCGGCCGGCCCGTCGCCCCTGGCGCGAGCGCGTGCAGCGCCGCCGCGATCCCGCCGCGGCCCCGGCCGATGTCATGGGCGTCCATCGCGGTCACGAGCGTCCGGTACGTGTCCGGGTCGAACCGGTCCACGAGCTTCTGGCCCTGGTGGCTGAGGTAGCTGACGATCGAGAAGCGCCCGTCGTCCTCGACGTCGCGCCCGAACCGGTCGTCGAAGTCGGCCTCGCTGCGGTACGTCGTGAGCGCGAGCCGTCGGGCGAGATCCATCCCCTCCTCGCCCAGCCGCTCCACGAGCGCGAGCTGCAGGTGGTCCCACGCGAGGGCGAGGGCCCCGGTGGCCGCGGGCGCCGCGATCGCCATGATCGATCCCACGGCGCCGGGCCGCGCGAGCGCGACCTCGAGCGCCACCATCCCGCCGAGCGATCCACCGGCGAGGAGCGCGATGTCCCCGATGCCGAGCGCATCGAGGACGGACCACTGGGCGCTCGCCATGTCGCGCGCGGTGATCGCCGGGAACGCCCGGCCGTACGGCCGGCCCGTCGCAGGGTCGCGCGACGTGGGCCCCGTCGTCCCGTACCGCCCGCCGAGCAGGTTGGCGCAGAGGACGCCGACGCGGTCGGTGTCGAAGGCCTTCCCCGGCCCGATGACGGGCGCCCACCAGTCACCGGCGGCGTCCGCCGACCCGGTGAGCGCATGGACGACCACGACCTGCGGCGCCTCGCGGGGGCCGGGGCCGTCGTGGCGGTACGCGACGTGGACCGCGGGCAGCACGGTCCCGTCATCGAGGGCGAGCGAGCCGACGTCGATCGGCTCGACCCGCCCCGTGCCGAAGCGGCTCGCCGCGGGGGTCCGGGTGCTCCCCGTCTCCCCGCGGCCGCCCTGCGTCACCGCCCGGCGCCGACCGCCTCGGCCGCGTCCACGCCCGCCGTCGCGGCCGCGAGCGCCTGGTCGAGGTCCGCGATGATGTCCTCGATCGCCTCGAGGCCCACCGAGATCCGGATGAGGTCCGGCGTGGTGCCGGTCGCCGCCTGCTCGTCGTCGGTGAGCTGCTGGTGCGTGGTGGATGCCGGGTGGATGATCAGGCTCTTGGCGTCGCCCACGTTCGCGAGCAGGCTGAAGAGCTTGACGTTGTCGATGAGCGCCCGACCGGCCTCGCGGCCGCCCTTCACGCCGAACGTGACCACGCCGCCGTAGCCACCGCTCAGGTACTTCGATGCCGTGGCGTGCGTCCAGTGGGACTCGAGGCCCGGGTAGGCGACCCACGTGACGCTCGGGTTGGACTCGAGCCACCGGGCGACGGCGAGCGCGTTCTCGCTGTGCTTCGCGATGCGCAGGGGGAGCGTCTCGAGCCCCTGGATGAAGAGCCACGCGTTGAACGGCGAGAGCGCCGGGCCGAAGTCGCGGAGCCCCTGGACGCGGGCCTTGAGGATGAACGCGAGCGGCCCGAACGCGGCCGTGTAGCTCACGCCGTGGTAGCTGGGATCCGGCTCCACGAAGTCCTGCGCGAACCGCGGCGACGCGGCCCAGTCGAACTTCCCGGAGTCGACGATCGCGCCGCCGATGCTCGTCCCGTGGCCGCCGATCCACTTGGTCAGGCTGTGCACGATGATGTCGGCGCCGTGGTCGAACGGGCGCGCGAGGATGGGCGCGAACGTGTTGTCCACGATGACCGGGACGCCGCGCTCGTGCGCGATCGCCGCGATCGCGTCGAGGTCCGGCACTTCGAGCTTGGGGTTGCCGATGATCTCGAGGTAGACCGCCTTCGTCCGCCCGTCGATCGCCCCGATGAAGCTCGACGGGTCCGTGGAGTCCACGAACCGCACGTCGATCCCGAGCTTCGGCAGGCTGTGGCGGAAGAGGTTCCACGTCCCTCCGTAGATGCTCGTCGCCGACACGATGTTGTCGCCGGCCCGCGCCAGGTTGAAGATCGCGAGCGTCTCGGCCGCCTGGCCGGACGCGGTGGCGAGCGCGCCCACGCCGCCCTCGAGCGCCGCGAGGCGCTCCTCGAGGACCCCGGTCGTGGGGTTCATGATCCGCGTGTAGATGTTCCCGAACTCCTGGAGCGCGAAGAGTCGGGCCGCGTGGTCCGCGTCGTTGAACAGGTAGCTCGTCGTCTGGTACAGGGGGACGGCCCGCGCGTTCGTCGCCGTGTCGACCTTCTGGCCGGCGTGCAGGGCGAGGGTCTCGGGGCGGAGCTGCTTCGCGTCGGTCACGTGTCATTCCTCTCGTGGGTCGTCGCGGGTCGTCCGCCGCGACGGTGATGGCGCACTCGGCGCCGGTCGGATCATCTCCGGGCGACGGCCACGGGGGCCGCGCGGTGGTCGGTCGTGTCCCGGGCCCCGGATGGGGCGTCGCCCATCGGTGAGCGTCCGCTCGCCGGTGGGCCGGTCGGGTTCGGCGGTCACCCGTCGCGCTGTGGGGAGGAGACAGAAAAGCCGCAGATCACCTGATGGATCTGCGGCCCCGGGACCGGCCTGCGGCCCCGGCTCGACCTGGCATCCAGGTCGTGCGGCGCCTCAGGCCCCTTCCTCCACGCGGCGGGGCCGCCAGCGCATGCACATCGACCAGGAGACGCAGGTGTGGTTCATCGCCGGCGCAGTGTGCCCGATGACGACGGAACGCGCAAGCCGGTCGCGGCGGTGGGCGTGTCATCGGTGGTCGGTGACGCCTCCGCCTCACCCTTCCGTCGGCGGGAGCCGGCGCGTGACCCGGCCGAGGATCGCGAGCGCCCCGGACGCCACGACGAACGTCCCCGACGCGAGCACCCAGAGCGTGGGGCCCGGCGCCGCGTCGAGCAGGTACCCGCCGACGGGCGGACCGAGCGCGGTGCCCACGCCGGTCGCGGCGAGGAAGATGCCCTGGTACCGGCCGCGGCTGTCCGCCGGGGACAGGTCGGACGTGAACGACGGCTCCTGCGGGAAGAGGAGGATCTCGCCGGCCGTGAAGAGGACGATCGCGAGAGCGATGCCGGGCACTGCCCACCCCTGCCCGCCGAGGAGGGCGATGACCGCCATCCCCGCCGCGTAGCCGAGCATGGCCACGGCCATGACGAAGGCCTTGGGGCGTCCCTCGACGACCGACGTCACCCGGAGCTGGAACACGACGATGAGCAGGCCGTTGAGGCTGAACAGCAGCCCCCATGCGTTCGTCGCGATGCCAAGGTCGCGCGAGGCGTGGATCGGCAGGACCGTCACCCACAGGAAGACCGTCGCGTGGATGACCGCCGCGATCGGCAGGAACGCGGCGAACGCGCGCAGCCGCGCCCGGTCGAGGCGGCGCTCCTCGTCGACGGTGGCCGGCACGCCGACCTCCGAAGTCGCTCGGCCGTGCCCGGTGTCGCCGGTCAGCGGAGGCGTGAACCCCACGACGACCGGCGCCTCCTCGAGCTCGAGCGTCTCCGCGGCCGACGTCGAGCCGCGTCGCACGAGCGTCTCCGGCAGCCACACGAACGCGATGATCGAGTAGCACCCGATGATGAGCCCCGAGATGAGGAAGAGGACGTCGTAGCCGAGCGTGGCAAGCCCCGCCCCGATCGCCGGACCGGCGATCCACCCGACCGCGTTGGCGACGCTCAGCAGGCTGTAGGCGCGGGGTCGCCGGTCTTCCGGTACGACGTCCGCGATGGCCGCCCGGGCCGCCGGGATGAACGCCGGGTCCACGATCCCCAGGAAGATCGTGAGCACGGTGATCGACGCGAGGTCCCCCGCCTGGCCCATGAGCGCGATGACGATGGCGGTCAGGCCGACGGACACGATCATCACGCGGCGCCGTCCCACGCGGTCCGCCAGCCACCCGCCCGCGGCCCCGGAGACGATGGAGCACACGGAGTAGGCGGCGAGCACGAGCCCCGCCTGGCCCGCCGTCGCACCCAGCCTCTCGACGAGGTAGATCGTGAGGAACGGGAACACGAGCGCGAAGCCGAAGCTCGCGACGAGGTCGCCTGCGGCGAGCACGAGGACGAGCCGGTCGAAGTCGCGCCGGATCTCGCGGTATGTCCGCACCGGCGGCAGTCGATCGAGGATCGAGGGCATGACACGCCCATGGTGCCTCGTCGCCGAGCCGCTCGCGCCTCGCGCCGGGCGCCGGCCGAGCCGCGGGGCGTAGGATTCCGCGCATGTCGTCGCGTGGGGTGAGCGACCGCTTGGTCGGCCGGGCGCGAGAGCTCGCCGGCATCGCGGAGGCGCTCGAAGCTGCGTCCGCCGCGCGTCCGGGGACCGTCCTGGTCGCCGGGCCCGCGGGCGTCGGCAAGACGCGCCTGATCGAGGAGACGCGGCGCCGTCTCGCCATCCTCAACTCGCGGTTCGTCGTCCTCCGCGGGACTGCGCGCCCCGCCCGGAGCGCGCTCCCGTTCGCCCCGGTCTCCGAGGCGCTCGCCCGCCACCTCGCATCCCTCGCCGACGATGAGCTGGCCGGTGTCGTCGGCTCGGGCGCCCCCGAGATCGCACGGATCGTCCCGTCCCTCCGCGTCCGCCTCGCGGGGCTCGGGCTCCTCTCCGCGCCGCAGCCGATCATCGCGCGACGCGGCCGTGAGGCCCGGATGCTCGAGGCCGTCCTCGGCGTCGTGACGCGGATCGCCACGGCCGGGCCCGTCCTCCTCGTCCTCGAGGACCTCCAGCACGCGGATGCCGGGACGCGGGCCGCCGTCTCATTCCTGTCGCGAGCGGGCCGCGACCAGCGGCTCTGCCTCGTCCTCACGTTCGAGCCGGACCGGATCACCGGCGCCCACCCGCTTAGTCGGATCGTCGCCGCCCTCGGTGCCGAGAGGTCCCCGGTCACCTGGCTCGACATCGCGCCGCTCGGGCGCGACGAGAGCGCCGACCTGATCGCGGAGATCGAGGGAGAGCGACCCGCGGCGTCCACGCTTCTCCATGTGACCGAGCGGTCCGGCGGCCTCCCGCTCGCCGTCGAGGAGATCCTCGCGGCGCGCCGCGAGCTGCCGGGCGCTCTGCTCAACGCCTCGCTCGAGCAGCTCGTCCTGGCACGGCTCGCGCTGCGGAGCCGCGGCTGCCGACGCGTGCTCCGCGCGCTGGCCCTCGCCGGCGCCCCGATCCGTCCATCGCGCCTCGAAGCCGCCCTTGCCGCCTTCGAGGCGGCCGCGCCTGCGCCCGACCCCGGGGCCACGGCTCGCCGCGCGCGTGGCGCCGATCGACGAGCCAGCACCTCCGGAACGCGGCTGCGTTCGCCGCTCGACCCCGACGTGGAGGCAGGTCTGGCGGAGGCGATCGACGCCGGCTGGGTCCGCGCGCTCGACGACGCGGCCGCGGTCGACCTGTCGGCCGGCCCCGACGATGAGCCGGTGGACTTCCGCCATGCGCTCGTGGGCGAGGCCGTGGCCGCGGACCTCCTCCCGACGCTTCGCCGCCGGTATCGGGTGGCCCTCGCCCGGATGTTCGCGGATGAGCCGACCGCGGCCGTGTCGCTGTGGCTGGCCGCCCACGCCTCGGGCAGCGCGCGCCTCGCGGCCCTCGCGGCGGCGCAGGTCGCAGAAGAACGCGATTCGGCGGCGGACGCGCTCGCGTCGCTGGAGCTCGCCCTCGACCTCGAGGACGAGGGCGGATCGATCACGGACCCGGTGGACGTGCGCGCTCGGGCCGGAGAGGCAGCCTCCGCGGCAGGCCTGCCGATCCGTGCCGCGGCGCACGTCTCCTCGGCGATCGCACTCGCGGAGAAGGTCCCCGACCGGGCCCGGCTCGCGATCCTCTGGGAGGCGCTCGGGCGACACCGACGCGCTGCCGGCGACACCGACGGCGCGCTCACCGCGCTGGCGCGCGCGGTGGCGATCGTGCCGGCCACGGCGAACCGGGAGCGGGCCGTCGTGCTCGCCTCGCTCGCGCAGGTCCGGATGTTCGAGGGGTTCTTCTCGGAGGCGTCGCGCTCGGCCACGGAGGCGATCGCGGCGGCCCGCGAGGCGGGGGATGGCGCGGTCGCCGAGCTCGTCGGGGCGACGATCACGCTCGGCGTCTGTCGCGCGTGGACGGACGATCCGGAGGGCGGCATCGCGGTCATCCGGGAGTCGCGCGCGGCCGCGGAGCGGCTGGGCCTGCTCGACGAACGCTTCCGCGCCGACGCGAACCTCACGACGGTGCTCGACCTCCTCGGACGCCGGGAGGAGGCGCTCGCCGTCGCCGTCGAGGGGATCGCCGCGGCGCAGCGCGCCGGCCTCGAGGAGGTCTACGGGAACTTCCTCCGCGGCAACGCCGCCGAGACGCTGTTCGCGCTCGGCCGCTGGGAGGAGTCTCGCGCCCTCAGCCTCGACGCCCTCGCGTGGGGCCCGACCGCGGCCGCGTTCGTCTACCCGGCCCTGAACCTCGCGAACGTGGAGATCGAGTCGAACGCCGGCGAGGCTGCGGCGGCGCTGCTCGGGCGGCTCCTCGTGGAGCTCGAGACGCACCCGGACCTGGAGAGCTCGGTCCCGACATACCTGGCGGCCGCATCGCTCGCGCGCTGGCAGGGCGATCCCGACGACGCGCGGCGGTCCGTTGCCGCGGGCTGGCGTCGCGTCCGCGGGACCGAGGATTGGTCGCTCATCGGGCGGGTGGTGGCCCTCGGGGTCGAGATCGAAGCCGACGTCGTCGTGGCGGCACGCGCTCGCCGCGACCTCGCGTCGGTGGCAGGGGCACGCGAGCGGGCCTCGGAGATGCTAGCCGCGGCCGAGCGAGCGGTCGGGCGCGCCGGTCACGGCGCGGTGTTCGCCGACAGCGCCGAGGCCGCCGCTCGCCTCGCGACAGCCCGGATGCACCGCGACCGGATGGACCGCCGCGATGCGCCGGACGGGTGGCAGGCGGTGGCGGGATCGTGGGAGGCGCTCGGCGTCCCGTACCAGGCCGCGCGCGCCCGGTTCCACGAGGCGACATCTCGCCTGGGCGCCGGCGGCGACGCGCGCGGTGCGCGGGTGGAGGCGAGGGTGCCGCTCGTCGCCGCGTATGAGAGTGCCGTCGCGCTCGGAGCGCGGCCGCTCGCCCGCGAGATCCGGGGGCTGGCCGGCAGGGCCCTCATCACCCTGCCGCGCCAGGCGCCCGCGGCTCCGACCGTCGCCCCAGGGCGGACCGGGGACCGCCGCGAGCCGGCGTCGCGCCCGTCCGACTCGATCGAGGGCCTCGCTCGGACGTTCACGGACCCGCCGGCGGAGCCCCACCGCGATCCGTTCGGCCTCAGCCGGCGTGAGCGGGAGGTGCTCGGGCTCATCGCCGATGGTCGCACGAACCGCGAGATCGCCGAGCGTCTCTTCATCAGCGAGCGGACGGTCCACATCCACGTCGGGAAGGTGCTCGCGAAGCTCGGCGTATCCGGGCGCGTGGAGGCCGCCGCGGTCGCGATCCGCCTCGGCCTCACGAAGCAGGAAGAAGACGCCAGCGGTGGGGGTCCGATCGAGACGACGGCGCGCCCACGGCGAAGCGGCGCGTGACGCGTCGAGGCCCGGGTCCCCGAGAACCCGGGCCTCGAAACGATCCGATCGCGGTTCGCGGCAGCGAGTGGGCCCTCGCCGCCGTGGTCAGGGCTGGCGACCGGTCACGATCATGGGAACGAGGACGCGCGCCTCGTCCTCACAGCCAGCGGCGACCCGCCTCCGCGACGATCGCGAGAGCGGTCAGCGACCCGAGCGCGAGCGCGACGCGCCAGGCGCGCAAGGTGATCTTGTCTCTCATGGCAGCGTGATCCCCCCTTGACGCCCTGCTGGCGTCCCGTCGCGACCGTCATGAGCCGATCGGCCGCGTCGTATGAATGGACCAGAAACGTACCTGCACTTTACGTAGTGCTCAATAGGCCCTTGGTACTGGCGACCACCGGTACCCTGGCCCCTCCCGCCACCGCCCCGAGCGGCGGCCCGGCCGCGACGGAGGCATCGGCGGGCGAGGGACGGTACAGTGTGCGCCGACGCGACCGGTGGCACGCGGACGGCGGCGCACCGGCGATCCCTGGACGCCGAACCCCGCCGGTCACGATGAGGATCGACCCACGATGCGGATGCCGAGAAGCCTGGTCGCCGTCGCCGCGATCGTCCTGGCGGTCGCCGGATGCACGAGCGGGACATCCGCGGGCTGGACGTTCAGCCCCACGCAGCCGGCCACTCCCGCACCACCCCTGCCCTCCGGCGCGCCGCCGACCGTCGTCCCCGGCGCCACGAACCCGACGACCGGCGGCGGCGGCACGGTGACGACCGGCACGAACGTAGACCTGGTGGCCGAGAACATCTCGTTCGATCAGTCGGCGATCACCGTTCCGGCGAACACGACCTTCACGATCAACTTCGACAACCGCGACTCGGGCATCCCGCACAACGTCGTCATCCACAAGGACTCTCCGACGGGCGACGTCGTCTTCACCGGCGACATCGCTACGGGGCCGGCGCAGAAGGTCTACTCGATCGGCGGCCTGAACGCCGGAACGTACGGGTTCGTCTGCGCCGTGCACCCGAACATGGTCGGGACGCTGACCGTCACGCCCTGATCGCGACACCACGGGCCGCGGGTGCCGCTCACATAGGAGCATCGCGTGAGCGAGAACCTCTGCTACGCGGACGCATACCTGCGATCGGTCGCCGCCTCGGTGCGAGAGGTCCAGCCAGCGACGGAGGGGAAGGGCGCGCTCGTCGTCCTCGACCGCACCGTCCTCTACCCGGGTGGTGGTGGCCAGCCGGCGGACCGTGGCGTCATCCGGGCGACGGACGGCCGCTCGTGGGTCGTCGTGTCGGCCCGCAAGGTCGGCGATGACATCGTCCACGAGCTGGAGCCCGGCGCCGTGCCGCCGGACATCGGCGCGACGGGCCTGTACGAGGTGGACCTCGACTGGGAGCGCCGGTACCGGCTGATGCGGACGCACACGGCGCTCCACGCGCTGTGCGGCGTGGTCTGGCGCGACTACGGCGCGCTCGTGACCGGCGGGAACATGGAGCCCGGGGCGGGGCGCATGGATTTCGAGTTCGAGACGATGAGCGGCGAGCTCGTCGCGGCGATCGAGTCGACGGTGAACGCCGAGCTCGCAAGCGCGCACCCCATCCGGGTCGACTTCCTGCCCCGCGATGCGGCGTTCGCCATCCCGGACCTCATCCGGACGAAGGTGAACCTCCTGCCGCCGGGCATCGAGGTCATCCGCACGGTGGAGATCGTGGGCCTCGACCTCCAGGCGGACGGCGGCACCCACGTCGCGAGCACGTCGGAGGTCGGCGCCATCCACGTCACGGGATACGAGAGCAAGGGCCGGATCAACAAGCGGATCCGGATCGAGCTCGTGGACCCGGCGTGATGGACCCGGCGTCGCGCAGCCAGGACCCGGCGTGATGGATCGCCTGCACGCGAGTGGCGCACTCGGGCCGGCCGCCCTGGGACCGGGCGATGGCGGTCCGGACACCCCTGACGTCCCGTATGTCGTCCACCGGGCCGGGCCGGAGCGCGCCTGGGACCACGCCGCGCGTTCGCCGCGATTCGTGGACATGGTCACCGGCGCCCCCGGGCTCTTCGACACGCGCGCCGCGGCGCTCTGGGACGACGAGGCCCTCCACGTCAGGTTCTGGATCGAGGAGCCGTTCGTGCGCGCCGACGTGCGCGACCGCGATGCGATCGTCTTCGTCGAGAACGACGTCGAGGTCTTCATCGACGGCGGTGACTGCTACTACGAGCTCGAGATCAACGCCCTCGGCACGATCTACGAAGTGTTCTTCATCTGGCAGGACGCGTTCGGGCCGGGCTCGCGTTTCGACGTCCCCGAGTTCGACCTCGTCGCACGGCACGCCCTCTCCTTCGCCGGCGACGACGACCGGTCCGGCCCCACGTTCTGGCGCGGCGGCCACCCCCGTGGGCCGCGCTGGGCCTTCCGCGAGTGGGACCTCCCCGGGCTGCGGGCATCGGTGAGCGTCGACGGCACGATCAACGACGACAGTGACGTCGACCGCGGCTGGACGGCCGACATCGCGCTCCCATGGGCCGGCATGGCGCACCTCGCCGGTGGCCGGTCGCTGCCGCCGCGACCGGGCGACGAGTGGCGCCTGTTCTTCGGCCGATTCGAGCGGCTCGTCTTCGGTGGGCGCGAGGTCGTGCCGCACCCCGCCTGGTGCTGGACACCGCACGGTCGCTACGACACGCACCGCCCGGAGTCGTGGACGCGCGTGGTCTTCTCGGACGAGACGGTCACGGACTCGCCCGGGCGATGACCGATACCACCCCCGCCCTCGACGCCCTCGCCGGCCTCGGCGTCCCCTTCACCACCGTGCGGACCGAGCGCGCCCACAGCGCCGAGGAGAGCGCCGCCATGCAGGGCATCGCTCTCGGCGCACTCCTGCGGACGATCGTCGTCCGACGGGGCGCGGACGACTACGTGTTCGTCCTGGTGCCGGGAGGCCGACGGTTCGACTGGCCGAAGCTGCGGACCCACCTCGGCGTGAGCCGGCTCTCGCTGCCCGACGCCGACGAGGCGAAGGCCGTCACGGGCTATCCGCGCGGCGCGATCACGCCGTTCGGGTCCACCGGCGCCTGGCCGGTCATCGCCGATGCGTCGATCGCGGGGCTCCCGGTCGTCGCGATCGGCGGCGGGGCGCACGGCGTGAACGTCCACATCGCGCCAGCCGACCTCGTCGCCGCGCTCGGCGCGGAGGTGGTCGACGTCACGGTCGCCGAGGATCCGCCGGCCGGCTGACACGGCGGCCAACTGACACGGCGGCCAACTGACACGGCGGCCGGCTGACACGGCGGCCGGCCGACTCCTTCGATCGCAGGGAGCCGCGACGCTACAGCGCCTTCACCGCGGAGGTCAGCTGCGCGAGGCCCTCCTTCGCGTCGGCGAAGAGCATCCCCGTCTTGGGGTTCGCGTAGAGCTCGTTGTCGATGCCCGCGTAGCCGCGACCCATCGAGCGCTTGATGACGATGATCGACTTGGCGTGGTCCACGTCCAGGATCGGCATCCCGGAAACGGGGTTGCCGGGGCGCCGTGCCGCCGGGTTCGTCACGTCGTTCGCGCCCACGACGAGCGCGACGTCCGCCCGGTCGAAGTCCGGGTTGACCTCGTCCATCTCCTTGAGCATGGGATAGGGGACGTTCGCCTCGGCGAGCAGGACGTTCATGTGCCCCGGCATGCGTCCCGCGACCGGGTGGATGGCGTACTCCACGGTGACGCCGCGCGACTCGAGGAGCTCGCCGAGCTCCCGGCACGCGTGCTGGGCCTGCGCGACCGCGAGGCCGTACCCGGGGACGATGATCACGAGCTGCGCGTACGCGAGCTGGATCGCCGCATCGTCGGCGCCGATCGCGCGGACCGATCCGCCCGCGCCACCGGCTGCGGCGCCCGCGGCATGCTCGCCACCCCCGAACCCGCCGATCATGATGTTGAGGATGGAGCGGTTCATCGCGTCGGCCATGAGCTTCGTGAGGATCCCGCCCGAGGCGCCGACGAGCGCGCCCGCGATGATGAGCACGGGGTTGTCGATGGCGAAGCCGGCCATCGCCGCGGCGGTCCCGGTGAACGCGTTGAGGAGCGAGATCACGACCGGCATGTCCGCGCCGCCGATCGGCAGGACCATCGTCACGCCGAAGACGAGGGCGGAGCCGATGATCGCGAGGAGGACGAGGT
>CAIYQJ010000093.1 GCA_903928275.1 uncultured Chloroflexota bacterium | reverse complement strand
GGCGCCAGCCCGGTCGGCAGCGCGACGAGGGCCGAGCCGGTCGGTGCCGCGCCGGCGAGCGCCGAGCCCGTCGGTGGCGCGACGGCACCCACCGAGCCTGGCACTCCGGGATCCGCGCCGGCCGCCGCGCCACCCGCGGCCAGGGCGGCGGCCACGGACGAGGCAGGGAACGGCGCGGGGAGCTGGATCGCGTAGACCGAGCCGCCGTCCGGCCGCACGCCGCCGGCTCCGGCGTCGATCACGATGGCGTCGTGGCCGCCGCGCGCGATGAGGACGGACGCCGGCTCCATGTCGAGCGCGACGACGGTCGTGGGCTGCGCGCCGAAGCCCTGGCAGCCGTAGGTGGCGCCAACGCACGCCCGGTCCACGCTCGCCGTCTGGACGAGGAACCGGCCGTCGGCCTCGCGGGTCACCCAGGAGACGGTTGACGCCTCGATGGCGAACGGCGTGGCGGCCGGCCGCGTGAGGACCCCGGGCAGCCCGGCGACGATGAGCGAGATGGCGGCGACGACCGAGAGCGCCGCGCCGGCGCCGACGGTCGCGGCGGCCGGCGTGGGACGGCGGAACGGCGCGCCGGCACCCGCGGGGACGAGCATGGATGGTGCTCGGCGCGCCGTGGGGTGCGCCTGCCAGGAGATCCTGCGCGGGCCGGCGCGCCGGGCGCGATCGTCGGCGCGGTGTGCCTCTTCGACATCGAGGCGGGCTGCGAGCGACGCGGCGAGGTCCCGCCGAGGTTCGATCGCAGGAAGGCCGTGGACGCGCTCGCCCTGGAATGCGTAGTCGAGCGCCGCCTGGCGGCACTCGCGGCAGCCGTCGAGGTGGCCGGCGAGCGATGCGCTCTCCGCGGACGTCAGCGCTTCGTCGAGGCTCGCGGCGGCGAGCATGCGCGCGTGGGCGTGGGGCTCGCTGGGGACGCCGGAAGTGGCGTTGGTGCGGCGGAAGCCGTTCATCGGACGATGACGCCTCCCACCGGCACGGGAACCTGGAGACGCGGATCCGGCGCTCGCGGGCACGCCCTGGCGCGGGCCGCCGGGGGCATCATGCGGGTGATCGCGGTCATGACCTGCGACGTCCAGGGTCTTCCGCGGCTCCCCGGACGCGGACCACGCGCGGCTCCGCCGCGGCGTCCGGGGCGGCTGCGGCGGGTTCGGACCCGGCCTCCTCCTCGCCGAGCGCGATGCGCAGGCTCTCGCGCGCCCGGGTCAGCAGCGCGCGCGCCGCGACGTGGCTCACTCCGAGGATCTCCGCGAGCTCCACGCCGCTGAGCTCGTGCAGCTCCGCGAGCAGGAGCGCGGCGCGCTGCCGCTCGGGGATCCGGGCGAGCGCCCGCTCGAGCGGGCCGGACAGGCGGGTGTCCATCGCGAGGCGCTCGGCCGAGGGCGCGGTCCCGTGCGATTCGCCCGTCCACGGGATGAACCGGACGATCCGTCGCCGGCGAAGCTCGTCGAGCGCGGCGTGGTTGGCGATCTGGTACAGCCAGGGCCGCGCGCGATCCGGATCATCGAGGGTGTCGAGCGCGCGGAAGGCGCGGACGAACGTGTCCTGCGTGAGATCGGCGGCGAGCTCCGGGTCCCGGACCATCCGAGCGAGGTACGTATTGATCTCCGTCGAGTGGAGCGCGAACAGCTCCTCGACCCGTGCGCGCGCGTCGGTCGTCGCCCGGGCGTGGGGAGCTTCGCTCGGCCTGCTGTCCCTCATCAGCGAGCGGGCTCCGTTACCAAGACGGTGCGGCGGGGGTGGATGTGACGTTCGGGCACGGCGAGCGCGCGCTTCGGGCCGCTCATCGTGCCGTCTCGCGGCCCGCGGAGGCACGCAGGAGCTCGTCCACGGCCTCTTCCGGCGAGACCGGGTTCACCGGCAGGCCCGTCCCCACCTCGAGCCCGGCGATCTCGCGGAGCCGCGGGTGGACCTCCCAGTGCCAGTGGTACGTCTGGTCCACGCGCTCGCGCAACGGCGCCGTGTGGAGGACGAGGTTGTACGGCGGCTCGTCGAGCGAGGCGAGCCGTCGGAGCACGACGCGCAGGGCCGTCGCGAGCCCGTCGACCTCGGCGTCCGTCGCCCGACCGAAGTCGGCCTCGTGCCGGCGGGGCACGATCCACGTCTCGAACGGCGAGCGCGACGCGAACGGCGCGTACGCGACCGCGAACGCATCCGCGTGGACCACCCGCTCGCCGAGCTCGGCCTCCACCCGGATCGCTCGGCAGTACGGGCACTCGCGTTCGCGGATGAGGAAGCGGGCCGCGCCCCCGATCTCCTCGCCGACGCGGTGCGGCACCTGCGGCAGGTCGTAGAGGTCGATGCAGAGGTGGTTCGTGCGCGATCCCGCCTGCGCGCCCCAGTTCTGGACCACCTGGAGGTAGTCCGTGACTCCGGCGGTGGCGGCCTCCGAGATCGCGTCCCGCGCGACCCGCAGCATCTCCCCGATCGTCGCCTGCCCGACCGCGTGGAGCGGGCGGTGCTCCGTCGCGGGCGCCACGATCGTGCGCCAGCTGCCCGCGGCACGCGCCTTGGCGAGCGACACCTGGACGAGGTCGCGGTCACGATCGCGCGACTCGGCCTGGGTCCCCACGACGTCGAACGCGAAGTCCTTCAGCATGCGGAGGCGGACGCCCTCGCCGGGGACCCGGCAGTTCTGGCACTCGCCGTCGTCGTCCACCTGCGCGGCCGGCATGGCGAAGCGCCGCCGATCGAAGGCACGGTCGACCACGGTGGCCACCCACCAGCCGGTGACCTCGTCCTTGCGAAGCTCGAAGAGGCCCGCACCCATCGTCAGGCCTCCGCCCTGACCGCGAACGGGGCGGCGGATCCGGCGAGATCGGCCTCGAACAGCCCGCGCTCCACGATGGGGTCCGCTCCGGGCGCGACCGCCCCGACGAGGCCGGCACCGATCGCCGCGGCGAACGCCTCGGCGAAGGCCGCGCCGGCGCGCGCGACGGCCGCCGTGGAGGGCGCCTCCGCGGTCCGGCCGACCTCCTCCGCGATCGACGTGGAGATCACGCCGGGCATCCCGCACGGGTCGATGAGGTCGAAGTCCCGCAGGTCCGTGTCGACGTTGAGGGCGATCCCGTGGTAGGTCACGCCGCGCTCCACGCGCACGCCGAGCGCGCCGATCTTCCGGGGAGCGGGGCCGGCCACGTCGCACCAGCAGCCCGGGTGCCCGTCGCGGCGGGCCGCCCCCACGCCGGCCGCCGCGCACGTCGCGATCATCGCTGCCTCGAGCGCGCGGACATACGGGCGCAGGAGGACGCCGCGATCGGCCAGTCGCACGATGGGGTACGCGACGAGCTGGCCCGGTCCGTGGTACGTGACCTCGCCGCCGCGCTCCACGCGGATGACCTCCACGCCGCGGGCCGCCAGCTCGCGGCCGTTCGCGCGCACGTGGGCCGCATCGGCGTGGCGCCCGAGCGTGAGGACCGCGTCGTGCTCGAGGAGGAGCAACTGGTCGGGGATGCGGTCGGCGGCGCGAGCCGCGACTGCACGATGCTGCAGGTCCCAGGCGTCCCGATACGCCACCCGTCCGAGCCAGCGGACGCGGATGGGAGAGAGCGTGGCCGACAGGTCGGCCGCGCCGGACTCCTCCACCGGCGCCCTGGCGTCGGACCGGTCGATTGCCGGACCGGTCGCGAGGCGCTCCACGACCGCACGATAGCACCGGCCGGTCGGTCCGGCCCGCGGCGTGCCCGGCGACGAGGCGTCGCGACCGCGGAGCGCGCGTGGCTGCGACGGTCCCCGGTCCGGAAGGGATGTGCGGACGGGCGGCGTGGCCGTCAGGCCTCGGCGGGTCCCGCTTCGGCTGGTCCGAGCTCGCCGATCTCCGGCCCGACCTCGATGTCCGCCTCGACCTCCTCGCCGCGCGACTTGTATCGGAAGTAGACGTAGACCGCCGCCGTCACGCCGCCGAAGAGCACGAAGGCGAGCAGGACGATCCTTACGCTCACCTGCCGGAACGAGTCCAGGTAGGCGGCGTCGCGATTGAGGAGGAGCTGCCACCAGAGGAACACGGCTGTCCCGAAGAACAACGCCCACACGGGCTTGCTCCATCGCATGACGGCGGAGCCGTGGAGGAACTTGAGCGGCAGCAGCATGAAGACGAGCCCCTCGATGCCGGCGACGAAGATGACCGCGAGGACCGAGTCGATCAGCGTCGGGGCAAGGCCCTCGCCGCCGCTCGCGCCCTCGAGGGTCGCGGCCCGGCTCGCCGGTCCCAGCAGCACGAACGCCGTCATGCTGGCGACGAGGATCGCGACCCCGGGGCCGAGGACGAGGAGCGCCTCGTCGCGCTTGCCGAGGGCGGTCGGCGCGATGATCAGGCTCGTGGCGACGAAGCCGAACACGATGCCGGGCGCAAGGCCGATGGCGCGCGAGAGCAGGACCGAGATGATCGCGACCGTGACCGCGGTGCCGTAGAGCCGGATCGTGGCGTCCGCCCCGTGCCGCCGCTTTGCGAGGAAGGTCCTGGTGCCCTCGGAGATGTACGTCACCAGGCCGATCCCCAGGACCAGGGAGAACAGGAGGATGAACCCCTTCACATCGAACGAGAAGTCCCGGGCGAGGAACGCGTAGACGAAGCCCACGACACCCAGGACCAGCGCCGCGTGCGCGGTGGCGCCGAGCGGGGTCGTCGGCGCGAACATCGCGAACCGGGTGGTGAACCGGGTTCCGAGGGCGGCGACCGGCGCGAGCAGTCGGGCCGGCCCGGACATCAGCCGCGCCCACATGGCGCCGATCGAGCGGCGGTTCTCGTCGATCGTGCTGTTGAAGACCTCGGAGGTGAGGCCGAAGAACAGGACGAAGAGCGCCGCGAGGCCCATGTTCGTGGCGACGACTGCCGGCTTGATGACGAAGGCCCCCGGGCACGCCACCGACGCAGCGAAGTCGGACATGTTCGGGTTCGTTGACGGGTCACCGCAGGGCGGCGCGGCAACCGGCGCCACGATGGCGGCCGCGACCGGCGCCGGCGTGGGCGTGGGCGTGGGCCTGGGCGCGCTGACGATCCCGAGCACGGCGCCGGTGGGCGCGGGCGACGGGCTCGGCGTCGGAGTCGGCGCTGGCGTGGGG
>CAIYQJ010000092.1 GCA_903928275.1 uncultured Chloroflexota bacterium | reverse complement strand
GAGCGGGTGGGCCATTGGCGAAGGCCTGAGACACCGCCGGGGGCGGGGACTTCTCATGGCCACCAGCGGGGACTTCTACCTGGCCATTGACACATGCCGACGTTCAGTCGGCGACCTCGGGCCGCGCGTCCCGCGCGTTGAATGGCGGTGGCCGGGCTCGAAAGGCTTGGGTCGGCCCATCTTGAAGAGCCCGCGGCGAACACTCACGTCGCCTTTCGGCCACCGGGTAGGCCGTCATGGCCACTGTCGTGACAGCAGCGACGGTGACCGTGACCGGCCCACGATCCGGGCCGGGGCGGACCCTGTCCCGGTCGCTGGTGCGAAGGGCAGCGACTTCTGGACGGCCGAGGGCGAGCGTCCGTGTGCCCGCGCCATCGGTGGCGGGGGAGCGCCGACCACAGGATCCCCAACGAGGGCCTCCCGCGAGGACGAGGGAGCGGCACGACGACGCTGACGTGCCGTGGTTCGGCCCGACGAACGAGCCCATCGTGACGCGCGACCCGTCCGGGCAGACGCATCTCGCTGAGGCGCGAACCCTCGATGACGGCTCCATCAAGCCCGGTGGCGCGCGGTGCGCGTCATCCCACCAGCGACCCGCGATGCCCGCCGGGTACGACGGATGGCGGAGGGTGGCGGCGACCTCCGGACACGCGCCGACGGACCTCCAGCCGGTAGGCGACCGATGGCAGCGCGACCACGATCGAACGATCGGGGGAACGTGCGGCCACATGCGGACGCCGCCCGCCAGACACTGTGCACCGGGGGCACCTGAGCGATGAGTCTCGACCCGGGGACCTTCTCCTCCTTCTACGACACGCACTCCCCGGCGGTCTACCGCGCGGCCCTCGGGATCGTCCGCGATCCGGCGCTCGCCGAGGATGTCGTCCAGGAGACGTTCGTCCGTGCCTACACCGCGACCGACGACATCGTCATCCCAGCGGCCTGGCTCGGCACGGTCGCCCGCCGGCTCGCGATCGATGAGGTCCGCGACACACCGGCGGACCTCCCGATCGTGAAGTGATGCGCAAGTTCGACTTGCACTGAGGAGAACCGATGATTGAGACCTACACGGCGCGCTTCATCCTCACGCCCCAGGTACTCGCGGACGCTGTGCGTCTCGCCCAGCCGCGCTCCCGCCTTCTCTTGCTGACCTCGCTCGTCGGGTTCGCCGCGATCGGTGTCTTCGAGATCGTGGTGAACGGCGTCTGGTGGCTCGGGGCCCTGGCCCTCGTCTTCGGCGTCGCCATGTCCTTCGCCGTGTGGACTGGGGCGTACCAGCGATGGAGTTTCGGGCGGATCATGAAGGGTGTTGCCGGTGAGACGCACGAGTACACCGCGACCGGTGACGGCCTCCACCTCTCCGGTCCGATCGGTATCTCGACGGCGGTGTGGTCCTCGCTCACCGAGGTGCGAGCGGATGAGCGCACGGTCATCCTCATGCGCGGGAAGGTCCTCGCCTGCTACGTGCCGGCGTCGGCCTTCGCATCGGCCGCCGAGCGCGACGCGTTCGTCGCGTTCTGCCGCGCACACGTGAGTGAGGCCGCGTCGGCGGTGGCCAGCGGGCGTTGACACCGGCGCCGGCAGCCGTCCTCTGGGACCCCATCGCTCTTGCGTTCCTTCCGGCACGGGCCGCCGCTCGAGCGGCCGGGCAGAGAAGCGGAGGAGGCCGCAGACGAGGCTCGTCCCCGCTGGAGCGGACGGCGGCCTCTGCTTCTTGAGGCAGGCCGCGTGGTAGACGGCGTTCCGCGCCGCGTACGTCCCGCCCACGGAGCCACGGAGCCACGCAGCCGCGGACCGGCCACGGCGCGAGGACGGCGCACAGCGCCCTCGCGACAGCGACCGTCCGGTGGGCGCCGGAATGCAGGGATTCACCGCCCCCGTGTTCCTTCGGCGACGGTGCTGCCGTCGACGACGGGTCCGGATGCGGCAAGGGTCCGGGACGGCCACCGCCAGGCCGACTCAGCGCTGTATCGAACCGTCATCGTTCGGCTGCACCTCGACAAGCCGACGATCGACCACGTCGCTGCCCGACGGAATGCGGAGGGCAACGCGGAAGGCGCCATCATCCGCTGTCTCAAGCGCTACGTCGCTCGGGAGGTCCGAGGGTACATCCAACCCGAACGATGCCCGATGCCGGAGTTGACGGGTTCGCGAGCACGGGATCTTCAGCGATGGCCGACAGCTTCTTCGCGTCCGTCGGAACCGAGTTCATCGACCGCTCCGGCTTGCCGATGCCGGCCGAGGCGCGCGCCGCGGTGGGTCGAGTGGATCGAGGTCTTCTCACGACCGGATCCGTCGCCAGAGCGGGATCGGCTGTCCATCCCCAGCCGACTTCGAGGAGCGCGATCGTTCGAGTCCGGCCGTCGCGGCCGTGTGACGCATCGCCGTCCACGAAGCCGGGGGAAGACCCGATGTGACGCTCGGGGCCGCCTCTTCCTCTTGCGGGGTGGCCCCGGGATGCAGGTCGCCCCCCGTTCTCGGCCAGCGGCTACGGAAGATGGCCGATGGCCGGCGGTACGTTCGACGCCTTGGAATGGATGCGACTGCTGGCGCACTATCTGAGCAGGCTGGGAGCAGAGGGCGCCGGTCCAAGGCCAGACCGGGTTCGCGCTCAGAACCCGGCACCGCGGCCCAGAGTTTCAGGATGAGTGCGCAGTTCAAGGATTGGAGGGGCAACGTGCCGGTCATCAATCTTGAGGGTGGCGAGTATCACGAGGAGCACGTCAACGTCGTCATGACCAGCAGGAGGACGAAGGAGAGCAAGTCGTTCACCGATGCAATGATCGACGTGAGGGTCGACTCGTCGGCGGGCATCTTCTGGTTCGTCATTCGCGATGGCGCCGGCAAGCGTGCCTCCGGCACATATGCGATCTCCGATTGGACGGTCGAGGCTTCGCCGTCCAGCTCGGGCGGTGGTGGATGCATCCTCACCACCGCATGCGTCCGTGCCCAGGGCCTGCCCGACGACTGCGCAGAGCTCGGGGCGTTTCGACGGCTCCGGGACGGCTACGTCCTCCACCAGCCCAGCGGCGAAGACCAGATCCGCCGGTACTACCGGACGGCGCCCGCGTTGATTGAGGCCATCGACGCACGGCCCGATGCCGATGCGGTCTGGGCGCGGATCTATGTTGACGCGGTCGCCAAGCTCACCGCATTGATCGAGTATGGCGAGCTGGACGCGGCGGCCGTCATGGCGTGGTCGGTCTTCGATGAGCTCGTTGGCGACTACTCCGTGAGGGCCGACTGACAGGAGGATCTCCTTGTGACCCGGGGGTGGTCGGCACCCTCGCCTGCGGCTGTCGGCCGCTCCGGGCCGAGCGGGCGCATCCCGGGGACCGCCGAACTTGCTGCGATCTACGACGCCGACACCGAGGACTACCTGTCGCTCGGCGAGACGATCTACGTCTTCTTCATGCTCGGATCCACCGAAGGCGCGCACGTGGACGCGGTGCTCAGGTATGCCGATCTGGAGGGCTGGCTCGACGGGAGGTTCGTCTTCGACCTGGGTTGCGGGGTCGGCGAGGTGCTGAGGCTAATGTCTTTGCGATGGCCGTCCGCCCGGTACAGCGGCATCACGATCTCCCCGCGCCAGCACACGGAGATGCGCAGCCGCGTCCCCTTGATCGACGCGAGCCTCGGCGATTTCAATCGCGCGTCGTTGCCGGAGGACGTCGACCTGTTCATCTCGCTCGAGAGCATCGGCCACGTTGAGGACTTGCCGTCGTTCCTCGAACAGTGTGCAGCGTCCATGCGCCACGGCGGTCGGTTCCTCATCCAGGACGCCATCTCCTCGACTGGCTCACGCCTCATCCCTTCATGGGGCTATCGCCTCCGCCCCCCGTCGGAGATGTTCGCAGCCGCACGAGCGGCCGGACTCTCGATCCGCGCCTTCGATACCCCTCCCTTCTCGATGGAGCGCGCGGAGCGGTACCTTGCCCGGAGCCGCATCGCGCGACAGATGCATCAGCTCGCCGGCGACTCCGACGGCACGGCGATCTACGTCTTCGAGAAGCCCTGACTTCGCGATCAGCCGCTGGCGCCGGCTCGACACCGCCGACAGCGGATGGCACAGGTCCGACGCCCTCTCCCATCGGCCGCTCTGGTCGTGTCCCCAGACTGGTGTAACAGCGGGGCCGTGAACGAATGCGGCCACCGCGTCATCCTCGCGTCGTTGGAGTAGTAGACCGACGACACGGAGGAATACCACGGTGGCCGACGACAGCATGTCCCTGCTCGAGACCCTGCGCAAGATGAGCGTCGACGGTGAGGTCGACGTCCTGCGCGAGGGCGTCCGCCTCCTCGCCCAGGCGATCATGGAGGCCGAGGTGACCGAGCTCACCGGGCTGCCGAAGGGCGAGCGCGACCCCGAGCGCCGCCTGACGCACCGCAACGGATACCGCGAGCGGCGCTGGGACACCCGCGTGGGCACGATCGAGCTCGACGTGCCGCGGGTGCGCGACGGCTCGTACCTGCCCTCCCTGCTCGACCCGCGGCGGCGGACCGAGCGGGCCCTGCTCGCGGTCGTCCAGGAGGCATACGTCGCGGGCGTGTCGACCCGTCGCGTGGATGATCTCGTCCGGGCGCTCGGGGTCACCGGGATCAGCAAGAGCGAGGTCAGCCGGATGTGCGCTCCGCTCGACGCCGAGGTCGCCGCCTTCCGGAGCCGGCCCCTCGACGACATCGCGTACCCGTACCTCTGGCTCGACGCCACGGTGCGCCACGAGGCGCCATTCGACCGAGTGGGATGGAAGGGCCCACCGCCGGGCTGTCGCAGCAGCCCGGTGAAGCTGGGGGCAGCCTGAACCCGGAGACGCGGGCGAGGACGGGAGCAGCCCCGACAACGACGGGACGGGTCGGCACTGCCAGACGACCCGGGTCCGGCAAGCAAGACGGAACGGTGCAAGTCGGTCTGAACCAGTGGTGGAACCCCCTCAAGCGAGAACACCGGCTCGAACCTGGCGGATCTGGGCCGGGCAGTGGTCGAGCGACCGTCGAAGTTGCCGGCGGTCGTCTCCGGTCGGACGGAACGTCCGTCCACCCGGAGGCCACGGAGAATGCCTGCGGCGTATCTGTGGCCATGGCTGCAGGGGAAAAGCTGGGCACCACACCCGTCGATCGGTCGTGAGGTGAACGTGGGAACCAGTCCGAGGCGGCCCTCTCCGGCGGCATCGTCTGTCGCCGGCGGGCGGGCCCGTCGTCGGCCGAGCGCCTCGGGCTGGGGCGGAGTCCGCGGAGTAGTCGGAGGCCGGGAAAGCCGGCCACAGGGCGAAGGCGGACAGCGATCTCGCAGCGATGGCGGCTGCAGGGCAGGAGGTCGCCGGTGAACACCGGCGCGCCGTGGCCGATGCCTTCCGAGGCGGAGGCCCGGGTACTGCGGATGCAGGCCAAGCTGTACCGGTGGGCAGCCGACGATCACGCTCGTCGGTTCGTCGACCTCTTCAACCTCGTTGCTGACCCGGCGTTCCTGCTCGTTGCATGGCGCCGGGTGCGGGGCAACCGGGGCGCACGTTCGGCGGGCATCGACGGCCAGACGGCCAGTTCGATCGAGGCCGGGCGCGGCGAGGCCGTGTTCCTCGCCGACCTGCGGGCGGACCTTCGGGCCCGCACGTTCCGGCCGCTCCCGGTACGCGAGCGGATGATCCCGAAGCCCGGCGGCAAGCGCCGCCGGCTGGGCATCCCGACCGTCCGGGACCGGGTGGTGCAGGCCGCGCTCAAGCTCGTGCTGGAGCCGATCTTCGAGGCGGACTTCGCGCCGTGCTCGTACGGCTTCCGGCCCGGGCGACGGACCCAGGACGCGATCGCCGAGATCCACCTCTTCGCTTCCCGCTCGTACGAGTGGGTGGTCGATGCGGACATCTCGGCCTGCTTCGACGAGATCGACCACCGGGCCCTGCTGGGCCGGGTGCGCGCCCGGATCGGAGACAGGCGCGTGCTGGCGCTCGTGGCGGCATTCCTGCGAGCCGGCATCCTCGGGGAGGATGGCGTCGAGCGGGACACCGAAACGGGCACCCCGCAGGGCGGCATCCTCTCCCCGCTGCTCGCCAACATCGCCCTCTCGGTCCTCGACGAGCACTTCGTCGCGGCCTGGGCGGCGATGGGCGCGCACTCGGGCGCGCGCCAGCAGCGGCGGCGCACGGGTCTGGCCACGTACCGGCTCGTCCGCTATGCGGACGACTTCGTCGTGCTCGTGGCCGGCACTCGCGCGCACGCCGAGACTGTGCGCGACGAGGCCGCGGCGGTGCTCGCCCCGATGGGCCTGCGCCTGTCCCTGACCAAGACGAGGATCGCCCACATCGACGAGGGCTTCGACTTCCTGGGCTTCCGCGTGAGGCGGCACCAGAAGCGGGGCACGGACCGGCGCTTCGTGTACACCTATCCGGCCAAGACGGCCCTCGCGACCGTCAAGGCCAAGGTGCGGGCGCTGACCCGAGGGGCGACGGGCCTCTCGCTCGCCATCCTCCTGCACCGGCTCAACCCGGTGCTCCGGGGCTGGACCGCCTACTTCCGGCACGGCGTGTCGAAGGCGACCTTCAGCTACCTGCGCGCCTTCGTCTGGCGCCGGGTGGTGTGCTGGCTCCGCCACAAGCATCGCCGGTCCAACTGGACGCAGCTCCGCCGGCGCTCCCTTCCGGGGTGGTGGCCGACGGAGGGCGAGGTGACCCTGTTCAACCCGGGCGCGGTGGCGGTCAGCCGCTACCGCTACCGGGGCGGACGGATCCCCCTGCCGTGGACGGAGCGGGTGAGCGGATCAATGGTGAACGCACCGGCATGAGGTCGTGGAGAGCCGGATGCGTGGCAACGCGCACGTCCGGTTCGGAGGGCGGGCCGGGGAGACGGAGCGGCCGAGAGGTCGCCACCGCGCCTCGGTCCGACCCTACTACCTCAAGGTCCGCGAGGGAGGACGGGTCGTCAGCATGGCCGCCCTCGTCGCGACCGGCGTCACCGCGTCGGGTGAGCGCCGGGTGCTCGGCCTCGAGCTGTCCCCGGGGCACGACGAGGGGTCCGCCTGGCCACGGTTCATCCGCTCGCTCGTCGAGCGCGGTCTCCGGGGCGTCCGCCTCGTCATCAGCGACGACCATGCCG
>CAIYQJ010000091.1 GCA_903928275.1 uncultured Chloroflexota bacterium | reverse complement strand
GGAGAGCATCAGCGAAGGATACGTCGCGGCGAAGCGCCGCTCGCCGGTGCCGTTCCCGCCGGTGCCGCTCCCGAGTGCCGCTCCCGCCGGTGTCGTCTCCGCCCGCGCCGTCTCCACACGTGCCCTCTCCGCTCGCCGGCCCCGGCTATCCTCCACGAAGATGGCTCGCGCGACGGAGGCCGATCGACGGGCTCCGCGATGGTCTTCCGGGACGGGCTCCGGGACGGGCTCCCGGGACGGGCTCCGGGATGGAGGTGGCGGCGTGGATGTGCTGGTGCTCGGCGGGGCGGACGTCGAGCGACTGCTCGACCCGGACGCGCTCGTCGACGCGCTCGCCGACGCGTTCGCGGCGCTGTCGGGCGGCCGCGTTGACGCACCGCCGCGCAACCAGGTGACCGCGCCGGCCGGCTTCCTCCTCGCGATGCCCGCGCACCGTCCCGGCGGCCCCATCGGCGTGAAGCTCGTGTCGGTGTTCGAGGGGAACCGCGAGCGCGGGATCCCGTCTCACCTGGCGCTCGTGGCCCTGTTCGACGAGGAGACGGGCGCGCCGATCGCGCTCATGGACGGCGCGTCCATCACCGCCGCGCGGACCGCGGGCGCCGCCGCCCTCTCGGCACGGCTCCTCGCGCGCCCCGACAGCCGCGTCCTCGCGATCGTCGGCGCAGGGGTGCAGGGCCGCGCCCACCTCGCCGCCCTGGCGCGCGTCCGGCCGATCGAGGAGATCCGCGTCGCGTCGCTCTACCCCGAGGAGGCGGCCGCGCTCGCCGCGACCGATCCGCGGGCCCGGGCGGTCGGGACCATCGCGGAGGCCGTCGCCGGGGCCGATATCGTCGCGCTCTGCACGAACAGCCCCTCGCTGGTCATCGACGCCGCGTGGGTGGCGCCGGGCGCCCACGTCACTTCGGTGGGTTACCACCCGCCCGCGGGCGAGCTGCCACCCGCACTCGCCGCGGCCGCCCACCTCTTCGTGGAGACACGCGCCGCGTTCGAGCCCGTGCCGGTGGGATGCGGCGAGCTCGCGGGCCTGGATCCGGCGACCGGCACCGAGCTCGGCGAGGTCGTCCTCGGGCGACGGCCGGGGCGCACGAACGAGGGGGAGGTCACCGTGTACAAGGCGATGGGCCACGCGGTCGAGGACCTGGCGGCCGGCACGCTCGTCCTGGCGGCGGCGCGCGCGACGGGCACCGGGTCGACGGTCTCGCTGTCATGACCGAGCCCGGCCACACGACCGTCGCCCCCGCACCGGGGACCGAGTCGCCGGCTCCCGTCCACCGCGCCCGTGCCCTGCCGAAGGTGCGTGTCGAGGCGTTCAGCGATGGCGTCTTCGCGATCGCGATCACGCTCCTCGTGCTCGAGATCGCCGTCCCCGTCGGCCAGGAGCACGATCTCATCGGGGCCCTGGTGGCGCTCTGGCCCGCGTACCTGGCCTACGCGATCAGCTTCCTCACGATCGGCTGGGTGTGGGTCGGCCACACCGCGATCATCGCCCACGTGGTCGGCATCGACCGGATCCTCGTCCGCCTCAACCTCGCGCTGCTCATGGCAGTCGCGTTCCTCCCGTTCCCCACGAAGCTCATGGGCGAGTACCTGGGCAAGTCGGAGCCCGAGCGCGTCGCCGTGATCTTCTATGGGCTCGTCCTCCTGGTCATCGAGCTGCTGCTCGCCTGGATGTGGCGATACGTGCTCCAGGCTCACGAGATCCGCCATCCCGACGTGTCCGATGACGAGCTGGCGGGCGTGCAGAGCCGGATGCTGCCCGGGATCGCCCTCTTCGTCGTCGCGCTGGGCGTCTCGTTCGTCGTCCCGACGGTCGGGGTCCTGTTCTACCTCGCGATCTCGGTCTTCCTGCTCATCCCCGTCCGATCGATCCGTGGGGCCGTCCCCGGACGCGGCGGAGGCTCCACCCCGGCGTAGCGTCCGCCGCCGGGGCTCGTGGGGGCCGGTACCTACCGCCGGAACAGGTACAGCGACCAGCCGAGCGTCTCGCGCCCCCATCCGAGGTACTCGTGGCGGGCGCGAGCGACCCGGTCGAGCAGCTCCGGGACGTCCGGGTCGTCCGCGTGCGCGCGCGCATACCGCTCCGTCGCGCGCCACTGGAGCGCCTCGTACCGGTCGAAGTCGTCCTCGTCGCCCGCGAGCGCGTACAGGGGCGCAAGACCCAGCGCGACGCCGGCCTCCGCGTTCTCCGCGTGGGTGCCGAATTGCTCGCGCGTCAACCCGCTCCACGCGAGGTACGCGGGGTCGGGCTCCCGGCGCCAGAACGGCTCGCCGACGAGGACCTGCCCGGCGGGCCGCGCCCACCTGGCGAGCGCCAGCAGCGTCCCGGCGTGCCCGCCGAACGTCCAGCTCGCGCCCAGGCACGCCGCGAGGTCGAAGCTCGCCGGCTCGCCGTCGTACGCGGCGCCGTCCATCTCGAGCAGCTCGGTCGCGGCGTCCGGGATCCGGGCCGCCACCCGCTCCCGGAGCTCGCTGACGAACGGCGGTGAGATGTCCACGCCCACCGCGGAGACGCCGTAGCGCGCCACGGTCCTGATGAGCAGCTCTCCCTTGCCGCAGGCGATGTCCAGGATCCGACCGCCCGCCGGCAGGTCGAGCAGGCCCACCATCTCGTCGAGCTTCGCGAGGCCCAGCGGGTTGCACACGACGTGGTCGCGATGCGTGATCGCGTAGAACGTCCAGGTGTCCACTGGTCCTCCGATCCGTCTCGAGCAGCACGGAGCCGCTCGCGGTCCGCGACGAGCAGCCGACCGAGCGTTCACGCCCATCCTGAGACAGCGGGGGTCGCGCCGTCGGGATGCGGCGCTCCCCGGCGCGCGGGTAGGATTCCCCATCGTCGGCCGGGTCGGGCCAGGCCGG
>CAIYQJ010000090.1 GCA_903928275.1 uncultured Chloroflexota bacterium | reverse complement strand
GGCGAACGCCTCCGGCCCGATGGCCCTGTCGACGGTGCCCCGGCAGTCGACCAGTGTGCCGGGGATGCCGGCAACCCTCTCCAGTGCCAGGGTGGCGAGGTCGAAGCCCCCGGCGAAGCTGCGAACGCTAGCCTGAAACGGACCCACCGCGGGGCGGAATGATCGCCTGAAGCAGGACCACCTTGACCCTCTCACCATCCAGTACGGTGCCGGTGTCTGACGCCGCAGCCGCGCTGGAGGAAAGGTTGATCAAGGTGGTCGACATCGAGCGTATCCGGTACGCCCACTTCCGGGAAGGGTCGAGCATCCGTGGGCTCGCCCAGGACCTCCACCACAGCCGGACGACGATCCGCCGCGCCCTCGAGGACCCGGGTCCCTGGACGTACCGGCGGACACGCCGCCGCCCGGCGCCCGTGATGGACGCCGTCGCCCCGATCATCGAAGGCTGGCTCGCCGCCGACGAGTCGGTCCATCGCAAGCAGCGCCACACCGCCCGGCGGATCTGGCAGCGTCTCCGCGACGAGCACGGCTTCGCCGGCGGCGAGCCGACCGTCCGCGCCTGGGTGCGCGCCCACCGGCGGGCGAGCCTGCGGGCCGTCACGATCCCGCTCGCCCACGACCCGGGCGCCGAGGCCCAGGCCGACTTCGGGACGGCCCGGATCCTGCTCCGGGGCGTCGAGACCGTCGTGTCGGTCTTCTGCGCCCGCCTCGCCCACTCGACCCGCGACGTCGTGGTGACCTATCCCGCGGAGAACCGGGCGGCCTGGTTCGACGGGCACGTCACCGCCTTCGAGACGTGGGGCGGCGCACCCGCCGAGATCTGGTACGACAACCCGTCCGGGCTCGGGAGCTTCCGGCGAGGGGAGTTCCACCCATCGCCGGACTTCCTCGCCCTCCAGAGCGCGTACCGGTTCCGTGCCCACCACTGCACCCCGGGCGAGGGCCACGAGAAGGGCCTCGTCGAAGGGCTCGTCGGCTATGCGCGCCGGACGTATCTCGTGCCCCTGCCCGCGGTCGACTCCCTCGCCGAGCTCAACGCCGATCTCGCCCGTTCGACGGCGGCCGAGGAGCGCCGCTGCCGGGCACGCCGGAGCGAGACCGTCGGCGAGCGGTTCGCCGCCGAGCGAGCGCTGCTCGCCCCGCTCCCGCTCCATCGGTTCCTGCCCTGCACCCGCCACCCGGTCCGTGCATCGAGCCAGGCGCTCATCGCCTTCGACGGCAGCCGCTACTCCGTGCCGGTCCGCCATGCCGGGGCCGCCCTCTGGGTCCGGGCGTATGCGACGAAGGTCGAGGTCTGGACCGCGGGCACGATGGTGGCGGTCCATCCGCGGGCGACGCGCAAGGGGACCCTCACCACCGACTTCTGGCACTACCTCCCGGCGCTCGTGCGCAAGCCCGGCGCCTTCGCGAATGCGATCCCGGTCCGCCAGGCGGCCTTCCCGCTCGAGGCGGCGGCCATCCTCGAGGCCCTCGAAGTGGCCCACCCCGACGATCGCCGGGCGGCCCACCGGGAGTTCCTCGCGATCTGCGCCGCGGGTGCCGACCTCGAGCCCGTCCGCTGGCGGGCGGCCTGCGCCACCGCCCTCGCGCGGGGCGAGGCCACGGCTGCCGGGGTCCGGGCGGCGCTCGCGGGGACCATCGTCGGGCCGGGCTCCGGGATCGAGCTGCCGGCGCGGCTCGCCGCGGTCAGCGTGCCGGCGGGCGACGTCGCCCAGTACGACGCGCTCCTCGGAGCGGGACGGTGAGCGCCCTCGTGCCCGAGCTCCTCGTTCGTGCCCACGGCAGGCGCCTCAAGCTGCCGGTCGTCGCGAACCAGGCGGCGAGGTTCGCCGAGGAGGCGGCGACCGCCGGCCACGGGCCGCTCGAGTTCCTCGCCGCGCTCCTCTCGGCCGAGGTCGCCGGACGCGACGCGAACGTCGAGCGGTCCCGGATCGCCGCGGCCCGGTTCCCCGAGCAGAAGGAGCTCTCCGAGTTCGACTTCGCGGCGCAGGGCTCGCTCAACGCGCCCCTCGTCGCGGAGCTCGCGAGAGGCGCCTACCTCGGAAGGCGCGAGACGGTCCTCGCGGTGGGCCCGCCGGGAACCGGGAAGACGCACATCGCGACCGCCCTCGGCCTCGCCGCCTGCCGGATGGGCAGGCGGGTCCGGTTCGTCACGGTGGCCGGTCTCGTGACCGAGCTCGCCGAGGCCCAGGCCGAGCATCGGCTGTCGAAGCTCGAGGCCGCGCTCGACCGGCTCGACCTCCTCATCTGCGACGAGCTCGGGTTCGTCCGTCTCGACCCCGATCAGAGCCAGCTCCTCTTCACCCTCCTCGCCCACCGCTACACGCGGGGTGCCCTCATCGTGACGAGCAATCTCGAGTTCGCCGACTGGACGACCGTCTTCGCCGGCGACGAGCGGCTCACCGCGGCCCTCCTCGACCGGCTCACCCACCGCTGCCACCTGCTCGAGTTCCGGGGCTCGTCCTACCGCTTCCGCCAGAGCCTCGCCGCCCGCGAGGGTGGCCACGGCGGGGCCCCTGGCGACGTCACCGCCAGCTGATCGCAGAGGAGGCCGCCAGCGCTCACCAGACCGGGGTCCACTCCACGTCCGGGTGGTCCTGCATTACGCGATCAGGGTGGTCCTGTATTCGCTTGACGTTCGCAGGCCTGTTCACACTGGCGCGGATCCACGATGCCATCAACTCGGTCATCCCGGCCGGCGGGCCATCGCCGGACGGTGTCTTCGACGGCGGCCTGGTGTCCCTCGAGCGGC
>CAIYQJ010000089.1 GCA_903928275.1 uncultured Chloroflexota bacterium | reverse complement strand
GACGTCAGGGATCGGCGTGGGCACCGGGATGCTCATGCGCCACGACCCGGGCGTCGCGGACCCACGATCGAAGCTCGGCCGGGCGAACGAGCCTCCGCGCGCTCGGGGCCGTCCAGCAGCGTCATGCCCGCCCCGCGGCCCTCGCCGATCGGAGGGCCGTCTGGCCGCAGTCGCCATCGTCGCCGTCGCACCGCGTCCGCGACGTTCCACCAGAAGGCCCGGGCGACCGTTCCAGGCACGCGGACGAGATCGCGGGGACGCCCCAGGCACCGGATGAAGATGCCCGGGGACTTGTAGTAGAGCGCCCAGGCGAGGGACGTCACGTTCTGGCCCGGCGTGCCGTGCCGCCGCATGAAGAGGATCCCGTTGCGAAGCATCAGGTATCGGAGCTGCATCGGCGCCGCCAGGCTCGCGCGCGCGTGCGTCATCGAAGTCGTGGGCTGGACGAGGAGGCGCAACCCGAGGGTCCGGGCCCGGATCGCCCAGTCGAGCTCCTCCCAGTACATGAAGTACTCGGGCGCGAGACCGCCCACGGCCCGCACTGCGTCCGTGCTGACGAGCATGCAGGGACCGTCGAGCCACTCCGCTTCATACGGCGCGGCGCTCTGCGGCTCCCGCCAGAAGCGCCCCCGCCCGCGCACCCAGTCCATCCAGCCGCCGGCCGAGAAGATGCTCCCGTCCGGGTCACGGATGATGGGGCCGACGGCCGCGACATCCGGGCCGGTCGCCGCGAGGAGCCGGTCGAGCATCTCGGGGTCGGTGATGACGACGTCGTTGTTCAGGAGCAGGACATGGCTGGCGCCCCGATGCATCGCCCACTCGAGGGCCGCGTTGTAGCCGCCTGGCACGCCATCGTTCACCGATCGGGTCAGCGCGCTCACAGGGGCTCCGAACTCGGCAGCGAGCCGCTCCCCCTCGCCGGTCCCCGACGCGTTGTCGACGATCAGGGTGGGGATCGGCCACCCGCGGAGAGTGGCCAGCCCTTCGAGGCACGTCCGACTCTCCTCCTCGCCGCGCCAGGTGAGGATCGCGATGGCGACAACGCCACCGGGCGCCTCGGGCCGCCGCGCCGCACCGTCAGCCACCGACCACGTGCGGCGCGGTAGTCGCGGGCGGCGCCCCTCCAAGAACGTCGGAATAGGCGGCCAACCCGTCCGCGATCGAGCCACGGGCGACCGTCTGGCCGTGATCGAGGACGATCGATTCATCCGCAAGCGACTCCGCGAGAACCGGGCTGTGCGTGACGAAAAGGAGCGAGGTCCCCGCCTGCCGAAGCGTCCTGAAGTGGTCGAGGCACGTTGCGACGAAGGCGCTGTCGCCCACGGCGAGGATCTCATCCACGAGGAGCAGCGGGCCGGGATCTGCGAGGGCGGCGGCCATCGCGACGCGCATACGCATGCCGGTCGAGTAGGTCCGGAGTGGCTCCTCCCACGCGTCATCGATCCCGGAGAACTCGCGTGCCTCAGCGATTCGCAGTTGCAGCGAGCGTCCGCTGAGGCCGCGCAGGAGGAGCTCGACCCGCGCGTTCTCGGCCCCCGACAGCTCGTCGTCGAAGGCCGTGCCCACCTGGAAGAGGAGCGTGGGGTCGACGCGCCGATCCACCCGGCCCACCGTGGGGGCGATCGTCCCGGCCGCGAGGCCGAGCAGCGTGGACTTCCCCGAGCCATTCCGGCCGAGGATGGCGACCGACTCGCCCGAGGTGACCTCGAGATCGAGCGGCGCCAGCGCCCACGGGCGATGGCTGGTCTGCCGGCGTAGTCGCGCCGTGAGCCCGACATCCGAGCCGCTCGGGTACTGCTTCCCGACGCCGGCCATGCGAACGAGGAGGGTCATCGCGCGCCCGTCAGATGTAGTCGGCGAAGTTGGCGGACGTGCGCCGGAACACGATGGCGGATGCCCACAGCACGATGAATGTCGAGATGAGGCCCACCATGGCGTGGACCGGGTGGTCGGGGATCCAGCTCATGCCGTACAGGATCAGGTCCATCGGGATCGTGAGTGGGTTGAGCTTGAGCAGGAGGCCGAGGATCCCGCCGCTGTCCGGGTCCACGTACAGAGGCGACATGAAGATCAGCGCCATCGTGATGACGGGAGCGGCGAGGACTGCGTCCCGGAGATAGACACCGAGCGCGGCGAATGCCAGCCCCAGGGCGGTGCCCCAGACGATCGCGACGAGCAGGCCGACCGTGAATGCGGCGAGCGTTGACACGCCGGCCGCCGCGCCGTCGCCGATCGCCACCGCAGCGATGCCGAGCAGGCCGCCCGGGATGATCCGGTAGAGCGCCACGCCCACGGCGGTCGGCGCCAGGAGCTCCAGGGGAAAGAGGGACCCCTTGACCCAGCCTGGTCGCTCCGAAACCAGCGTGGGACCGCGTCCCACGATCTCGCCCATGCCCTGTCCGATGATGAAAGCGGCGAAGAAGATCCCGAACCCGCCGAGCGGGGACGCCGACTCGGGCACGCGAACCGCACCGCGCGTTGCGACGTACAGGAGAATCGCCTGCGACCCCGGCTGGATGACGTTCCACGCCCAGCCCAGAAGGCTCCGCCGGTGGCGCCGCGCGATCTGCGTCCGCACCAGTGTGAGCAGCACTGACCGCTGGTCCCAGAAGAGGTTCCAGGGGAACAGGACGACCGTCAGGCCCGTCAGCCTGCGGAGGCGCCACGACGTCTGCCGTCGGTCGCCGCCGACCGGGGAGTTTGCGACGGCGTCAGTTCCCATCGCCCGAGAGGATAGCCGCTACGGGTTCGAGGCATGCGCAGCCCTCCGCGAGGCGCTGGATGCCGGTCGGCTGCGTCGCCGCGGCCTCCGCCCGCTCGTCGACCGCCGTCACACGCCCCCGCCCTGGAGCACGACCGGGACCGTCCGGACCGCGATCCGCAGGTCGAGGAACAGCGACCAGTGCTCGATGTACTCGAGGTCGTCCGCCATCCGTTGCTCGAACTCGGCATCGAGTCGCCGGCGGACCTGCCAGAGCCCGGTCAGTCCCGGCCGGACCGTCAGGCGGATCCGGTGCCGCGGCTCGTAGCGCTCCACCTCGTCGAGCCCCGCGGGCCGCGGGCCGATGAGGCTCATCCGGCCCGCCAGCACGTCGAAGAGCTGTGGGAGCTCGTCGAGGCTGAACTTGCGGAGGAAGCGGCCGAGCGGCGTCACGCGCGGATCCTGCTCCAGCTTGAACGCCGGCCCCTTCGTGGTGTTCGCGTCCCAGAGAGCCGCGCGCTCGGCATCAGCCCCGACGCGCATGGTGCGGAACTTGCGGAGCCGGAACGGGTGCCCGTAGAGGCCGGCTCGCTCGTCGGAATACAGGATGGGCCGCCCGTCGACCAGCACGATCGCGACGGCGATCACGAGCATCGGGACGGCCAGCAGGACGATCAGCAGGCTCGACGAGACGATGTCCGCGACGCGCTTGATCGCGCGGTCCGTGGGCGCGAGCACGGACGGGTAGAGGATGAGCGAGCTGCCCGACAGGACGACGACCGGGCGGGTGAGCGATTCGGAGAGGCGGGCGACGTCCAGGACG
>CAIYQJ010000088.1 GCA_903928275.1 uncultured Chloroflexota bacterium | reverse complement strand
TCTGTGGCCATCTCAGGCCCTCCCGAATCGAGCGACCCGCCCGGGCTGGAAGGCACCGAACGGGTCGTGGGTGAGTCTATCGGGTGCCGCTTCCAGTCGGCGGGTCGCATCCTACGCCTCTTCGGCGCCCTCCGTGCGTCCTGGGCCGGCTGTAGCGCCTCTCAGGGCCGGTTCCGCCGGTAGTCCTCGAGCTCGTGGCGCAGCGCGTAGACGGCGGCGATCGTGGTGCCGCAGCCGGTGCGCTCGTGGACGCGCTCCAGGTGCGTGCGCAGGGTGTTCCGGGTCATGCCCAGAACGTAGGCCGCTTCCTTCGCGCTCTCGCGGTCGATGATCGCGGAGAGCACGGCGAGCTGCTGCGGAGTCGCGCGGGGGAGCGGCGGACGGGCCACGGCTCCGATGGTACGGCGGCAGATGCACGAGCGCCCCGCCCGGGGGACCGATGATCCCGGACAGGGCGCTCGCGAAGACCGGCTGCTGAAGTCAGCCGGTGGAGACGGTCAGCGCGCGGCGAGGGCCACGCACCACGAGAGGGTATCGCCGTGGAGCGGCGTCACCGGGCCGGACCAAAGGCCGAGCCCGTCGACCCGCAGGATCGCGCGATAGCTGATGACGTCGCGCGCCCAGCCGGGCAGGTGGCTCTGGTCGAGCACGACTTCCTGCCGGAGCCCGATCGCGTACTGGCTGAACGCCGAGAGGAGGATGTCGCCCCGGTCGCCGAGGACGGGCACCTTCTCCGTGAAGACGACCGGGCGTGTGAGGATCTGGAACCCGCCGGCCGCCTGCGTCATGACCGGCACGTGCTGCCCGCCCGTCCCGATCGGGACCGAGAGGGTCGTGAGCTGCGGGATCGTGGTCGGGTTGGCGACCCACACGGCGTCCGAGAGGAGAGCCGGGTGGAGCCGGGCGAGCATCTTGATGAGGTTGTCGTACAGGATCGTGTCGGCCGCCTGCCCCGTCTCCTTGGCGACGGTGATGAGGGCCGGATCGTTGAGGACGCCGAGCGGCTTGGCGACGCCGTTGCCGGTGAGGAACGCCGAGTCGAGCCCGAAGGACATCGCGCCGCGCATCGCGGTACCGAGCTGCACCGCGTAGTCCGTCCCATCCGCGGCGAGCTCGGCCGAGGACTCGGCGAAGACGCCGAACTTGTGCGCGTGCAGGATGAGCCGGGCGACCGTCGCGACCTGCATCTCCTCGTCCGGTCCGGCCTCGGCCATCCAGACAGGCTCCAGGCCGTAGATGCTGCCGCCGGTGTGATCCTGCGCGGAGAACCCGCTGATCTTCTTCTCGTCGGACTTCATCGGGACAACGCGGGCGCGGGGGCGGACGATCTCCTGCTCCAGGCTGCCATCGAGGAGCTCGCTGGCGAACTCGGACGGGACGAGGAACCCGCCATCGGAGCCGACCATCTCCGTCATCGTGCCGGCCTGGATGAGGCGCCGATCGGCGAGCCCGGAGGCGATGGTGGAGAAGAACTCGTTGGCGCCGTGGAACCCGCCGGAGTCGACGGCGGAGCCGAAGAGGTCGCGATACCGAGCGCCGATGCGGACGGGCGAGCGGCGCGCGCCGCTCGCCGCGGCGTCCGAGTCGATCCCGACGCGCGTCAGGGCCTCGGGCACGCCGGGGTCGGCGTCGGCGGCGG
>CAIYQJ010000087.1 GCA_903928275.1 uncultured Chloroflexota bacterium | reverse complement strand
GGTCCACGGTGATCGGCCGCGTCACCGGCGACGGCGACATCGCGATCGTCACCGGCGGGACCGACGCCTCGGGCGCCGCCGCGCCGGGGGCGCGAGAGCTCGCGCGCATCCCGGCCCGCGCGCTCACGAGTGACGCGATCGTCCACGCCCGACGCGCCGAGCCGCCGGCGCGGCGGCGGCTCGCGCCGGCGCCCGGCCCCGCCGTCGAGACGGAGGCGGGCCTGCCCGAACGCGGCGTGGACCCCGGCGCGGTCCTCCTGGCGCTCCTCGGCGACGAGAACGGGGCGAGCCGCCGCTGGGTCTACGAGCAGTACGACCGCCACGTGGGGACGAGCACCGTCGCCTCGGCGGTCGGCGGCGCCGCCGTCCTCCGCGTGCGCGGCACGCGCAAGGGGCTCGTGGCGACGACCGACGGCGTGCAGGGCGTGTCCGCGCTCGATCCGTACCTCGGCGCGGCGATGAGCGTCGCCGAGGCGACCCGGAACGTCTCGGTCGTCGGCGCGCGTCCCCTCGGGGTGACGAACTGCCTGAACTACGGCGACCCGACGCGGCCCGAGGCGTTCTGGCAGCTGTCGGAGGGCGTGCGCGGCCTCGCCGACGCCTGCCGCGCGCTCGGCGTGCCCGTGACCGGCGGCAACGTCTCGCTCTACAACGAGTCGACCGGGGGCGCCATCGCGCCGACCCCGGTGATCGGCGTCGTCGGCCTCCTCGACGACGTCGAGGTCCGCGCGGCGCCCGCGTTCCGATCGGCCGGCGACGTGGTCATCGTCGTCGGCGAGGCGGCGCCCGGACTCGGCGGCAGCCGTTACGCGTCGATCGCGGGGATCGCACCCGACGAGGGCCCGCCTCCGCTCGACCTCGCCAGGGAGCGCGCCGTCCAGGAGTTCATCCGCGACGCGATCGCCGCGCGCCTCGTCGCGTCGGCCCAGGACGTCTCGGGCGGTGGGCTGGCGACGACGCTTGCGGAGTGCGCGATCCTCGGCCGGGTCGGTGCCCGGGTCGGCGTCGCCGTGGAGGGGCCGCCGGCCGTCGCCCTGTTCGGCGAGAGTCCCAGCCGGATCGTCCTCACGTGCGACGCGGCGGACGTGGACGCCGTCTACGGTCTCGCCGAACGCCACGGCGTGCCGGTCGCGCGGATCGGGACCATCGGCGGCCAGCGGCTCGTCGTCGCGCTCAACGGCAGCGGCGCCACGGGCGCGGCGGAGGGACGCGGCGCGGGCGTCGCCGACGAGATCGACCTCCCCGTGACCGACCTCGCGCACGCGTGGGAGCATGGCCTGCCGCGGGCGCTCGGCGAGGAGGGCTGAGCCGTGTGCGGGATCTTCGGCGCGGTCACTCCCGGCGTGGACGCCGCGCGGATCGCCGCATTCGGGCTGTTCGCGCTCCAGCACCGCGGCCAGGAGTCCGCCGGGATCGGCGTCAGCGACGGCGAGCAGCTCATGGTCTACAAGGACCTCGGGCTCATCGCGCAGGTCCTCGACGACCGGCGGCTGCCGAGCCTCCGCGGCCATCTCGCGGTCGCGCACTGCCGGTACAGCACGACCGGATCCACGCGCTGGGAGAATGCCCAGCCCACGCTCCGCCTGGGCCCGCGCCGCGCGATCGCCATCGGCCACAACGGGAACCTCGTGAACACCCGGGAGCTGCTCGAGAGCCTCCCCGGCGGTCGGTCGCGCCTGGCCGCCACGACGGACACTGACCTCCTGACGGCGCTCCTCGCGGACGACCCGTCGACGGACACGGTCGACGCGCTCGTGCACCTGCTTCCCCGGGTCCGCGGGGCGTACAGCCTCGTCGTCCTCGACGAGAAGCGCGTCATCGGCGTCCGTGACCCGCACGGGTTCCGTCCGCTCGTGCTCGGCAAGGTCGCCCCGGACTTCCTCGACCCCATCGGCCAGGAGGCGCTGGGGCTCATCGACGACGCCGAGCGCACGGGCTGGGTCCTCTCCTCGGAGACGGCGGGCCTCGACATCATCGGCGCCGAGTACGTGCGCGACGTGGAGCCCGGGGAGATCGTCATCCTGGAGGCGGGCCGGGAGCCGCGCTCCGTCCGGTTCGCCGACGCGAGCCCCCACCTGTGCGTGTTCGAGCTCATCTACTTCGCCCGGCCCGACTCGTACATGCTCGGCCGGAACCTGTACGAGGTCCGCCGCCGCATGGGGATCGAGCTCGCGCGCGAGCACGAGACCGAGGGCGACCTCGTGATGCCGGTGCCCGACACGGGCTCGCCGGCCGCGGCCGGGTACGCGGAGGCATCCGGGATCCCGTACCGCGAGGGGCTCGTGAAGAACCGGTATGCCGGGCGGACGTTCATCCAGCCGTCGCCGATCATGCGCCAGCGTGGCGTGGCGGTGAAGCTGAACCCGCTCCGCGAGGTCGTGCGCGGGCGGCGGCTCGTCGTGGTCGACGACTCGATCGTCCGGGGGACCACGACCCGATCGATCGTCGGCCTCCTGCGCCGCGCGGGCGCCGCGGAGGTGCACCTGCGGATCAGCGCTCCCCCGATCTACCACCCGTGCTTCTACGGGATCGACACGCAGATCGAGACCGAGCTCATCGCGTCGCGCCACGACGTCGGGGGGATCCGGGACTTCGTCGGGGCCGACTCGCTCGGGTTCCTGTCGATCCGCGGGATCCTCGCCGCGCTCGACCTGCCATACGAGGGCTTCTGCTTCGCGTGCTTCGACGGGCACTACCCGGAGCCCGTGCCGTACGACGCGGCGAGCCGCAAGCTCATGCTCGAAGAGCCGGTACCCGTGCATGGCTGAGCGCGCGGGTGCACGTGGAGCGGTCGAGAGGCGCGCCTACGCGGCCTCGGGCGTCGACGTCTCCGCCGGGGAGCGGGCGGTCGAGCTCATGCGAGGCGCCGTGACATCGACGCTGCGGTCGGAGGTCATCGGCGGCCTCGGCGGGTTCGCGGCCGCGGTCGCCATGCCCGCCGGAGGCCGGGATCCGGTGCTCGTCAGCGCGACCGACGGCGTGGGGACGAAGACGGCGATCGCCGCCGCCGTCGGCCGCTTCGACACGATCGGGATCGACCTCGTCGCGATGTGCGCCGACGACGTCGTCTGCAGCGGCGCCGAGCCGCTCTTCTTCCTCGACTACGTGGCGGTCGGGCGCCTCGTGCCCGCGCTCGTGGCCGAGCTCGTGGGGTCGGTGGCGGCCGGGTGCCGCGAGGCGGGCTGCGCGCTCGTCGGCGGCGAGACGGCGGAGCACCCCGGGCTCATGCCCGCGGACGGGTTCGACCTCGCGGGCTTCTGCGTGGGCGTCGTGGAGCGGGACCGGCTCCTCGACGGGACGGCCGCACGCCCCGGTGACGCCGTGATCGGGATCGCGAGCTCCGGTCTCCACGCGAACGGCTTCTCACTCGTCCGCGCGCTCATCACGGAGCACGACGTGGACCTCGCCGAGCCCTACCAGGCGCGCCTGGTCCGGTCGATCGGCGAGGCCGCCGCGGTCGACGCCCTCGCCGACGAGCCAGCCCACGTGCTCGCCACCGTCGGCGAGGTCCTCCTCGCCCCGACCCGGATCTATGCGCGGGCCATCCTCGGGCTCCGCGAGGACCTCGTCTCCGGCGGCGCGGACCTCCGCGGCGTGGCGCACGTCACCGGCGGCGGCCTGCCGGGGAACCTGCCGCGGATGCTCCCGCGCGGGCTCGGCGTCCGCGTGGATCCGTCGCGCTGGCGGCTGCCGTCGGTCTTCCGGCTCATCGCCGCGCTCGGCGGACTGGGCGGGCCGGAGCTCAGGGCCACGCTCAACGGCGGGATCGGGATGGCGGTGGCGGTGGAGGCCGCGGCCGCCGAGGTCGCGCTCGCGGCGCTCGCGGCGCGGGGCCTCGTGGCGACACGGATCGGTGACGTGGTGGACAGCGCGGAGATCGGCGGTCGACGCTACGCAGAGGAGGCGAGCAGATGAGCGAAGGCACCCGACCCGCGTCGACACGGCGCGGCCGCACTCGCCCGAAGGCGGCGGCGTCGACCGGCGTCGTCCTGCCCGCGTGGTCCGGCGACGGGCAGATGCCGATCGCCGTCGGGGTCTCGGGCGCCGGCTCCAACCTGCGCGCGCTGGCGGCCGCGATCGAGCGGGGCGAGGTGCCCGCCCGGATCGCGCTCGTCTTCGCCGACCGCGGGTGCCCGGCTCTCACCTGGGCCGAGGAGACTGGGCTGGACACCGCGCTCGTGCCGCCCGCCCGCAGCGGCGACGCGAAGGCGCGGGCGAGGGAGGACGCGACGCTCGCGGACGCCCTGGCGGGCGCGGCCGTGTCCGCCGTCGTGCTCGCGGGCTACATGCGCCTCGTCGGCCCGCCGGTGCTGGCGGCGCACGCGGGCCGGATCCTCAACGTCCACCCGTCGCTGCTCCCGGCGTTTCCGGGCGCTCACGCCGTGCGAGACGCGCTCTCCGCCGGGGTCGCGGTGACGGGCGCCACCGTCCACCTCGTGGACGCGACGCTCGACGGCGGCCCGGTGATCCTCCAGGAGGCGGTCCCGATCCTCGACGGCGACAGCGAGGCGGCGCTCCTCGCGCGGATCCACGCGGCGGAGCACCGACTCCTCCCGCGGGCGCTCGGCCTCCTTGCGGTGGGGGCGCTCAGGGTGGACGGCCGGCGCGTCCGGATCGACGCACCGCGAGCCGCGGAGTCACTCCCGGCGCCGCGCCGGGCACTCCTGTCCGTGTCGGACAAGGCCGGGCTCGGGCCGTTCGCCGAGGGCCTCGTGGCGCTCGGCTGGGAGCTCGTCTCCACGGGCGGCACGGCGCGCGCCCTCCGCGACGCGGGGCTGCCGGTCACGGACGTGAGCGCGGTGACGGGATCCCCCGAGATGCTCGACGGACGGGTGAAGACGCTCCATCCGCGCATCCACGGCGGGATCCTCGCCGACCGCCGGCTCGCCGCGCACCGCGAGCAGCTTGCGGCGGCGGGGATCGCCCCGTTCGATCTCGTAGTGGTGAACCTGTACCCGTTCGGCGCCGCGGCCGAGCGACCCGGGATCGCGCTCGACGCGCTCGTCGAGGAGATCGACATCGGCGGCCCGTCTATGGTGCGGGCGGCCGCGAAGAACCACGCGAGCGTCGCGATCGTCACCGACCCGGCCCGCTACCCGGCGATCCTCCATCTCCTGCAGGCGCACGGCTCCGTGCCGGCCGGACTCCGGGCCGCGCTCGCGGTCGACGCCTTCCGCCACACGGCCGCGTACGACGCGCGGATCGCCGAGGTGCTCCCGACGCGGATGGCGACGGCCGGCGTCCACCTCCCCGACGAGCCCGGGATGCCCGGCGCGGCCGACCCGTTCCCCCAGACGCTCGTGATCGGGCTCGAGAAGGTAGCGGCTCTCCGGTACGGCGAGAACCCGCACCAGCGCGCCGCACGGTACCGCCGACCCGGGGAGGGGATCGCGGTCGGCCCGTTCGCGACCGGCGACGTGCCGCTCCAGGGCAAGCAGCTGAGCTACAACAACGTCCTCGACGCGTCGGCCGCCGTGGCGCTGGGGCGATCGCTCCGGGGCCCGGCGTGCGTCATCGTGAAGCACACGAACCCCTGCGGTGCCGCCGAGCGCGGAGCGCTCCTCGCCGCGTGGCGCGATGCGCTCGCGGGGGACCCGGTCTCGGCGTTCGGCGGCGTCGTGGCGCTGACTCGGGAGGTGACCGAGGACGTCGCAGAAGCGCTCGCGTCGATCTTCCTCGAGATCGTCGTCGCGCCCGCCTACTCGACCGCGGCCCGCGAGATCCTCGGGGCACGGCCCAGCCTGCGCCTCCTCGTGGACGAGCGACTCGACGACCGCCACACGGCCGACGATCCCGCGCCGCCTCCGGATCCGCTCGGCGCCTTCCGCACGGCAGGAGGAGCGGTCCTCGTCACGGCGCCGGACACTGCCCCGGACGACCCGGCCGCATGGCGCGTCGTCACGGCGCGGCCGCCGAGATCGGACGAGGAGCGGGACCTCGACCTCGCCTGGCGGCTCGTCCGCGGCGTCACGTCGAACGCGATCGTCCTCGTCAGGGGCGGGATGCTCGTGGGCCTCGGCTCCGGGCAGACGAGCCGCGTGGACGCCGCCCGGCAGGCCGTGGAGAAGGCACGCACGATCCTGGGCGCCGAGTCTCTCCGCGGCGCGGCATGCGCGTCCGACGCGTTCTTCCCGTTCCCCGACGCGGTCGAGACGTGCCTCGAAGCCGGGGTCACGGCCTTCGCGCAGCCGGGCGGCTCCGTGCGGGACGCGGAAGCCGTGGCGGTCGTGGATGCCGCCGGGGCGGCGATGGTCTTCACCGGCGTGCGGCACTTCCGCCACTGACGCGGCTCCGCGGCGGCCCGACGTAGACTGGGGGAGGACCGGCCCGACGGCCGGCGGGGACCCATTCCGCCGATGACCTCCGAGGTGATGCGATGACCGAGCAGCACGAGCCCGCAGCGGACGGAGCAGAGATGCCCCCGGCCGAGGATCCGCAGCCGGGCGCGACCGAGGCGCCGCACACCGAGGGGGCGGGATCAGACGCGTTCGGGGCCGCCAGGCACGCGACCGCCCAGGCGGCGACCGCGCTCGGCGCCGCCGTGGACCAGGCGACGCCGGTGATGAAGGCCCTTGCCGCCCGGGCCGCCGACCTCGCCGCCGAGGCCGGCGAGCGCATGGGGCCACTCGCCCAGCGCGTCGCGGAGCTCGCCGAGGAGGCGGGTCGCCGGCTCGCCGACGCCAGCCGGGATATCGCGGCCAGCCTGCGCGAGGAGTCGCCTGCCGCCGAGACGCCCGGCTGGGACGCGGCACCCGCCGACGGGGCCGCGCCAACTGCCGGTGCCGACGCCGATGCGCCCGC
>CAIYQJ010000086.1 GCA_903928275.1 uncultured Chloroflexota bacterium | reverse complement strand
GGCGAACGGGAACCGGGGCCCGCTGCTGCTGCAGCCGCAGACCCTGACCGAGGTCGGCCTGACGCTCGATCGCTTCCGCGAGCTCGGGATCAGGGGCGTGACGGTGAACGTCGCCTTCCCCCTGCTCACCGCGACGTTCCCGCGCCATGCGGCCTACCTCGCCTTCTACGAGAAGGTCGCCGCCCTCGTGCGGAGCCACGGGATACTCCTCTCGGTCACGGCCGAGCCGATCCCCACCGATCCCGCCTATTCGAGCCTCCAGCCCGGCTACTCCGGGATGACCATCGCCTCGTATGCGGCGGCCCAGCGGTCCCAGGCCCAGTCCATCATCGATGGCATGCACCCGGCCTATCTCTCGATCCTCGATGAGCCCGACACCTTCTCCGCGGCCCTCGGCATCAGGATCGACGGCGCCGATGCCGCGGTGCGGGCCGTCAACCTCGAGCTCGGCGGCCTGGTCCGGCGCGGCACGAAGGTCGGCGCGGGGACCGGCACGTGGTCGGATCCGGCGATCATGGCGGCACTGGCGACCCGCACGGGCATCGACTACCTCTCGGTCCACGTCTACCCGATCGACGCGGCGAGCCTCGATCACCTCGATGCGGTATCGGCGCTCGCGACGCGGGTCCACAAGCCGGTCGTGCTCGACGAGACGTGGCTGTTCAAGAGCGCCGACGCAGGTCTCGGCAGCACCGCGATCCAGACGGTGGCCAAGCGCGACACCTACGACTTCTTCGCATCGCTCGACACGCGTTTCCTGCAGGCGATCACCGCCTATGCCCGGACCCACTCCTTCGCGTACGTCTCCCCGTTCGGGGCCGATCAGCTCTTCGCCTATCTGCCGTGGACGACGACGCTCGACGGCAGCGGGTACGCGGCGACCCGCGTCCAGTCGACGGCGGCGCGATCTGCGGCGCTGAAGGCCGACCAGTTCAGCCCCACCGGCATCGCCTACCGAGGGCTCATCCGGTAGGCGGCGAGGCCGCCATCGAGGCGACCGTTCGCGGCGGGGCCGCGCATGGAGGGCGGACCAACCGGCAGGCTGCCCTCCGGACCGTCGAGCGCGCGCCGGCCGAGCCCGAGGTCCCGCTACCTGGCCGTCTCCACCCCGCGCGCTGCCGCCAGGATGGCGTCCACCGAGCGGTCGCCATCCTCGATCGTCGTGGCCCAGTTCACCACGGAGATCCGCATGGCCGCGAGGCCGTGCCACGTGGTCCCGCCGAGCCAGCACGTCCCGTCTCGCTGGACGGCCGCGATGACAGCCCGGGTGCGCGCATCCGCCGCGGCGTCGCTCTCGCTGGGGGCGGCGAACCGCACGAGCACCTGGTCGAGCACCACGTCGTTGAGGACGGTGACGCCCGGCGCGTCGCGGAGCCTCGCTGCCATGCGCGCGGCGACATCGCAGCAGCGCTCGATGATCTCGCGCACGCCATCCCGGCCGAGCGCGCGCAGGACCGCGTACACGGGCACGCCCCGCGCGCGCCGCGAGGACTCCGGCGTCCAGTCCATGCCGTCCCGCTCCCCGGTGTCCTGCACGAGATAGGCCGCCGTGATCGACATCGCGGCCCGGTGCGCCGCCGGGTCGGCGGTGGCGGCGAACCCGCAGTCGTAGGGGACGTTGAGCCACTTGTGCGCGTCCGTCGCCCAGGAGTCGGCGCGCTCGACACCGGCCACGAGGCCCGCGAACCGCGGCGATGCGGCCGCCCACAGCCCGAACGCCCCGTCCACATGGAGCCAGGCGTTCTCGCGGGCCCGCACGAGGTCGGCGATCGCCTCGAACGGGTCGAACGCCCCTGTGTTCACGTTGCCGGCCTGGGCGCAGACGAGGACCGGACCCCGACATGCCGCGAGTACCGCCGCCAGTCCGTCGACCCGCATCCGGCCTTGCCCGTCGTTCGGCACGACGTGAACGCGCTCGCGCCCGAGTCCCAGGTACTGGAGCGCGGTCCGGATCGTGGCGTGCGCCTCGGCGCCGATCACGACGTCGAGCACGGGTGCCCCGTACAGGCCCTGGCGTTCGACGTCCCATCCGGCGCGCTCGAGCAGCGCGTGCCGGGCGGCAGCGATCGCCGTGAAGTTCGCCATCATCCCGCCGGTGACGAACCCGTGGCTCGCCGCGGGCGGAAGCCCGAGCAGGTCCAGCATCCAGCCGCCGGCCGTCTCCTCGACGATCGAGAGCGCCGGGCCTGCCACGTGGAGGCCCGGGTTCTGGTCCCACGCCGAGGTGAGCCAGTCGGCCGCGAGCGCCGCCGGGTGGTGGCCGCCGATGACGAACCCGAAGTACCGCGGGCCGGCCGTCGCCACGAGGCCAGGGTCGGCGTCGCGGGCGAGCCGCTCGATGACGGCGACGGGGTCCTCGCCCTCGACGGGCAGCGGGCCTCCGAGCGCCGCTCGGAGCGACCCCGCGTCGCTCGCCGCCGCGACCGATCGCGCGTCGAGCGTCTCGAGGAAGTCGGCGGCGAGCTCGGCGGCCCGCCGGATGGCCTCGGTGTCTGCGTTCGATCGGCGCATGTGCCCTCCGTCGCGTCCGCGCCCGCAGCGGAGCGCAAGGCGGCATGGTCCCACTCGCGCGCGGCGCCGACAAGCGGGCCGGTCCGCTGCCAGCGTCGATGAGGCGGGCCACCGCGGGCCCCGCCGACCCGCCGACCGCGGGCCACGGCGAGGCGCCCTGCCGTCCCCGCGCACATCGCCTTCCGGGGCTACGGGTCGGGTCGTCGGAGCCAGCGCTCCCGGGTCAGGCCACGCACCCGCGGCGCCTCGTCGGTCCTGGGGCCGACCGTCCCGGTCATGTAATCGCGGTACCACGGCCGCCACGACCCGGTCCGCCGCTCGAACTCGACGTAGGACTCCGACCGGTCGGGGGCATCGGGGCGGGTCGTCCGGCGGTCCGCGACGTCGTGGAGCCCCGGCAGGTCGTCCTCCCCGACGCCAAGGCGGCGATAGACGGCCTCCACCTGGTGGAGCCATTCGTGGACGAAGCCATGCTCCGCGTCGGCCATCGACGCCCAGCGGGGCCAGTCGCCGCTCGCGATCGAGGAGACGCCCGCCCCGCCGAGGAATCCCACCTCGCCCCAGGTGTAGCCCCAGGCGGGCGAGAGCTCCGGCGTCCCGTCGGCCGGGTACAGCACGATGGCCGAGTCGAAGTCGCCGGGCAGCCCGAGCTGTGGCTCGAGCAGTGGGGCGAGCGCATCGGGGTCGGCCCACCAGCCGCCACCGACCCGGGCGAGACGGCGCAGCGGGCCGTGCGCCACGACCACCTGCGCACGCGCTACCCGGACGTTGCCCTCGCTCCAGGCCTCGATCGCGGCGGGCACGCGCCCCAGCATGGCGAGGCAGGCCTCGACCTCGGCATCGCCCATCGCCCGCCGGCGGCGGCGCCAGCCGGCGCGCGCGTCGAGGGCGGGCACGACGAGACCGAGCATCCGCCAGCGGGAGGCGGCGCCGGAGGCGGGCGTGGAGGAATCGGCCATGCGGCCACTGTCGGGCGGGCGACGGTCGCCGTCAACAAGGGGGGCACGGCGCCGATCGCCGACCGCGCCGGTCGCTGACCGCGTCGACCGCGCGGGGGCCTGCCCGGGCGGTGCCGACGGCGCCGGTGGCGGCCGCCTCGCGCCCGTGCAGTCGTCCGGGTGGTACGAAGTCCCACCGGCCGGGGATGACCGTGACTGTCAGCTGGACGACCGACCCGAGCCATGGCGCGTTCCAGATGACGCTCCTCGAGCAGTAGTCCGATCGCGCCCGCCGGCCCGGGTGGACCCGGCGCGACGCCTATCATCCCGGGGCGATGCACGAGGCCGAGAGACCACCCGCTCGAGACGACGCCCGCGCATTCGACAACGCCTACGCGGGCACGCCGAGCTGGGAGCTGGGCCGCGTCCAGCCGGCGGTCACGCGGGCCGTCGACGCGGGCCTCTTCGGCGGTGATGTGCTCGACGTCGGATGCGGGACCGGCGAGAACGCGCGCTGGCTCGCCGGCGCGGGCATCGAGGTCATCGGAGTCGACTTCTCGGCGCGGGGGATCGAGCGCGCACGCGCGGGTCCCGTGACGATTGCCCGGTTCGTCGTCGCGGACGTGCGGGCCCTGGCCGCGAGCGGGTTCGGGCCGCTCGGGCAGACGTTCGGGACCGTGCTCGACGTCGGCTGCTTCCACTCGCTCCAGGTCGGCGATCGCGATCGCTACGCGTCGTCGGTCCGCGGGGCGCTGCGCCCGCACGGCCGCCTCGTCCTCGTCTGCTGGAGCGACCTCAACGAGTTCGGGCGCGGACCCGCCCGGGTGACGCGGACCGAGATCCTCGACACGTTCGCGCACGGCTGGGTCGTCGAGGGGATCGAGCCCGAGGCGCTCGATTCGCGACTCCCGCCGGGATCGGTGGCGGCCTGGATGGCGGCTCTGCGTCGAGCCGACGCCGGGCGCGGGGTCCCGGCGTAGCGGAGGCACCACGCGCGGCCGGACCTGCCCGTCCGATGGGAGACGAACGGCGCCCGTGAACGTCGTCGCCGCGGACGAGCGGCAGCTCTCGGGAGCTCGGGGCGGCCGACGGCTCGATCAGGCGGTGCTTGGCGGCGACTGTACGATGACCTATGCACACGCGCCCGAGCCGGGCTCGTCCCCGCCCCGCAGGCGGCCGGCTCGCGCGGTGTCGGCCGGGTCTGCCGGCTGGAGGTGCCGGGTGAGCGAGCGCGCCGAGGCGGCGACGCAGCCAGAGAGCGACGCGGGGTTCCGCGCGCTCGTCGAGGGTATTCCCGGGGCCGTGTACCGCCGCGGCGTCGAGCGGCCCTGGCGGTTCGTCTACGCCAGCGGGGGCGTCGAGGCGATCACCGGCTATCGGGCGGTGGACCTCGTCCCGCCGGGCGCCCGGACCGACGCCCTCCTGCCGATGGCCGACGATCTGCCGGCGGTCGCGGACGCGATCGAGCGCGCGGCGTCGGCCGGCCAGCCGTACGCGCTGGAGTACCGCATCCGCCACGCGGACGGTACCACGCGCTGGCTGGAGGACCGTGGGCGGCCGGTCGGCGATCAGAGCGGCAGACCGGCCTGGCTCGACGGCGTGATCTTCGACGTCACCGGGCGCAAGCAGGCCGAGCGGGCGCTGATCGAGCAGCGGGCCCGGCTGACCACGCTCATGGACAACATCCCTGACCACATCTACTTCAAGGATGCCGACAGCCGCTTCACGATGATCAGCGCCTCCACGGCGCGGTCGTTCGGCCTGGGCGATCCCTCGCAGGCGGTCGGCAGGACGGACTTCGACTTCTTCCTGGAGGAACACGCCCGGCCGGCCTTCGATGACGAACGGGAGATCATGCGGACGGGCGTGCCCGTCGTCGATCGCGAGGAACGGGAGACGCGGCGCGACGGCAGCGAGACGTGGGCTTCGACGACCAAGCTGCCCGCCACCGACAGCGAGGGGAACGTCGTCGGCACGTTCGGCATCTCTCGCGACATCACCGCGCGCAAGCAGGTGGAACAGGCGCTGCGCGACGGCGAGATCCGCATGCGGGCCATCACCGACTCGGCGCAGGACGCCATCGTGATGATGGACCCGGACGGTCTCGTGTGCTACTGGAACCCGGCTGCCGAGCGCGTGCTCGGATACACCAGCGCCGAGGCCATGGGCCGGAACCTGCACACGCTCTTCGTGCCTTCGGGATACCTCGCGGCGCAACAGGCCGCCTTCCCGGAGTTCCTTCGCACGGGACAGGGTGCCGCCATCGGGCAGACGCTCGACCTGGAGGCGCGGCGGAAGGACGGCCGGGAGATCCCGGTCCAGCTGTCGCTCTCCGCTGTCCACATCGACGGCGGCTGGCATGCGGTCGGCGTCGTGCGCGACACCACCGCGCAGAGGCAGGTCGAGGAGGCGCTGATCCTGCAGCAGGCCCTGCTGGCCACGCTCATGGACAACATCCCCGACCACATCTACTTCAAGGACGCCGACAGCCGCTTCACGCTGATCAGCGCGGCCATGGCGCGATCGTTCGGCCTGGGCGATCCCTCGGAGGCCGTCGGCAAGACGGATTTCGACTTCTTCTCGCGGGAACAGGCCGCCCGCTCTCTCGAGGATGAACGGGAGATCATGCGGACCGGCGTGCCCGTGGCGGACCTGGAAGAGGACGAGACGTGGCCCGACGGCCGCGAGACCTGGGCCTCGACGACCAAGCTGCGCCGCACCGACGCGCGGGGGAACGTGGTCGGCACGTTCGGCATCTCCCGCGACATCACGGATCGCAAGCAGGCAGACGAGGAGCTGCGGGAGGTCAACCGTCGTCTCGAGGCGGCCGTCGCCCTGGCCATCGACGCGACCCGCCGGGCCGACATGGCCAACGCGGCCAAGAGCGAGTTCCTCGCCAACATGAGCCATGAGATCCGCACGCCGATGAACGGTGTCATCGGCATGACGGGCCTCCTCCTCGACACCGACCTCGACGACGACCAGCGGCGCTACGCGGAGACCGTGCGCGCGAGCGGCGAAGCTCTGCTCGAGCTGCTCAACGACATCCTCGACTTCTCCAAGATCGAGGCGGGCAGCGTCGAGCTGGAGATGCTGGAGTTCGACCTCCGCGCGCTGCTCGACGACTTCGCATCGATGCCCGCCCTGCGCGCCCACGACAAGGGCCTGGAGTTCATCTGCGCTGCCGCCCCCGACGTCCCTGCCCATCTCGTCGGCGACCCGGGTCGCCTTCGCCAGGTCCTCCTCAACCTGGCCGGCAACGCGGTGAAGTTCACCGACGAGGGGGAGATCGCGGTGCGCGCGAGCCTCGCGTCGGAGACCGAGGCCGAGGTGGTCGTGCGCTTCTCCGTGAAAGACACCGGCATCGGCATCCCGCCGGAGAAGCAGGGGCACCTGTTCGAGAAGTTCACCTAGGCAGACGCCTCCACCACGCGCCGCTACGGGGGCACGGGCCTCGGCCTGGCGATCTCCAAGCGGCTCGTCGAGCTCATGGGCGGCGAGATCGGGCTCGTGAGCGACGAGGGTCGCGGCTCGGAGTTCTGGTTCACGGCGCGCCTCGCGAAGCAGGCCGACCACGACCACGGCCCCGTCCCCGCAACGGAGATCCTCGGGGTCCACATCCTCGTCGTGGACGACAACGCCACCAACCGCGAGGTCCTCGCGGCCGAGCTCGCGGCGTGGGGCGTGCGGACCGACGAGGCGGCCGACGGCCCGGCGGCGCTCCTGGCGCTCGCGGCGGCCCGGGACGCCGGCGACCCCTTTGCCGCGGCCATCGTCGACATGCAGATGCCGGGCATGGACGGGATGAGCCTCGCCGCGGCCATCCGGGCGGACGAGACCCTCAAGCACACCCGGCTCGTCATGATGACCTCGCTGGGCCAGCGCGGCGACGCACGACGGATGGAGGAGGCTGGGTTCGCCGCCTATCTCGTGAAGCCCGCGCGGCAGTCGGACCTGTTCGACAGCCTGGCCACCGTGCTGGCCCCCGCGCCGGTGAGCCGCGCGGCGCGTCGGATCGTGACGCGCCACGCGATCCGCGAGATGCACCGCGGCGCGGTCCGCATCCTCCTGGCCGAAGACAATGCGACGAACCAGGAGGGGCCCTCGGCATCCTGAAGAAGCTCGGCCTGCGCGCGGACGCCGTGGCCGACGGCTCCGAGGCCATCCGGTCACTCGAGACGTTCCCCTACGACCTCGTGCTCATGGACGTGCAGATGCCCGGGGTGGACGGCCTCGAGGCCACGCGCCGCATCCGCGATCCCCGGTCCGCGGTCCTCCACCACCGGATCCCGATCATCGCCATGACCGCCCACGCGATGCAGGGCGATCGGGAGCGGTGCCTCGAAGCCGGGATGGACGACTACGTCACCAAGCCGATCTCGCCGCAGGAGCTCGCCGAGGCACTCGACCGGTGGCTGCCACGCGAGGACGAGACCGCCCGGCCGCGGGTGCCGGCCGCGTCGAGGGTGGCCGCCGCGAGCGCCGCGAGCGCCGCGAAGGCGAATGCCGCGGTCTTCGACAGGTCGGGCCTGCTGGCCCGCCTCATGGACGACCAGGACCTCGCGCGCACGGTGGCGGAGACCTTCCTCGACGACATGCCGAAGCAGGTCGCGGCGCTCCGCGCCTGTCTCGCCGCCGGCGACGCAGAGGGGGCGCTGCGCCTGACCCACGCCGTCAAGGGCGCGTCGGCCAACGTGGGTGGCGAGGCCCTGCGGGTGGTGGCCTCCGACATGGAGCAGGCCGCGCAGGCCGGCGACCTCGATGGCGTCGCGGCCCGCCTGCCCGACCTCGAGTCCGGGCTCGCGCGGCTGGGGGAGGCGATGAACGCGTTCCTCGGCGAGAAGCGGCGCGAGCCGGAGGACCCGGCGTGAGGATCCTGATCGCCGACGACGACGTCACGTCGCGTCTCGTCCTGGCGGGCGTTCTGCAGAAGCACGGCCACGAGGTGGTGGTGACGACGGACGGCGCGGAGGCCTGGGACGCGATGCGACGGCCGGATGCGCCTGCGCTCGCGATCCTCGACTGGATGATGCCCGGTCTCGCCGGCGTCGACGTGTGCCGCCGGATCCGGAGCCTGCGGTCCGACCAGCCGCCCTACCTCATCCTCCTGACGTCCAGGGGCGAGAAGGCCGACGTCGTCGCCGGGCTGGAGGCCGGAGCCGACGACTACCTGGCCAAGCCGTTCGATTCCGGCGAGCTGCGCGCCCGGGTCGACGTGGGACGGCGCGTCATCGAGCTGCAGGCGAAGCTGCTCGAGGCGAGTGTCGCGCTTGCCCACGAGGCGATGCACGACGCGTTGACGGGCGCGCTCAACCGCCGGGCATTCTCCGACGTCCTGTCCCGCGAGCTCTCCGAGGAGCGCCGGCACCACGACGGGCTGGCTCTCGGGATCTGCGACGTGGACGAGTTCAAGAGGATCAACGACGTGCACGGCCACCAGGTGGGCGACGAAGTGCTCTGCGGGCTCGTTCGCATCATGACGAGCAGGCTGCGCGGGCACGACGTCCTGAGCCGCCACGGCGGAGACGAGTTCGTCGTGCTCGCCGGGCACGTGGGGGACGCCGACGTCCGCCTGCTGTTCGAGCGCACCCGGGCCGCGGTCGCGGACGCCCGGATCCCCACGCGGGCGGGAGACGTGTCGATCACGATCAGCTTCGGCGTGAGCACGTGGAGCGACGGCGAGACCGGGGACCACCTGCTCGCGGCCGCGGACGCGGCCCTGTATCGGGCCAAGGACGCGGGGCGCAACCGGGTGTTCCTGGCCGATGATCCCACCCCGCCCGACGCGGCGGCCTGAGCGCCGCGGGCCCTCCGCGCTGAGCGGCGCGCGTCTCGCTCCGGCCCGCGGGCCGGCGGTCAGACGCCGGCC
>CAIYQJ010000085.1 GCA_903928275.1 uncultured Chloroflexota bacterium | reverse complement strand
GGCCACGAGGCCGGCGGCGTACTCGGGATCTCCGCGGGCGAGGTCGTTCCGCGCGATGACCATCGCGATGCAGCGGGCGAGGCCGATGAGGATCAGGCCGGCCATGTACTCGGGGTAGTCGCGCAGGAAGATCACCGCGAGCACGAACGACAGCAGCGGGCCCACCATCCTGCTCTGGAACAGCGACAACGCGAGGATCCTCACGTCCCGGAAGACGCGCCCGATCTCCTCGTCGCGGACATTCGCCGGGGGCGGGTACATCATGAGAATCAGGCAGACCGCGATGGGGATCGAGGTCGTCCCGACGGAGAGTCGGTCCAGGGCCGGGACGATGCCGGGCACGAGCTACCCGAGGGCGATGCCGAACGCCATCGCCGCGAAGATCCAGACGGTCAGGTAGCGGTCGAGGATCTTGAGTCGGCGGACGGGCGCCGGAGCGGTGACGAGGTCGGCGGACGGGGTGGTCACGAGCGTTCTCGTCACTCCACTACGGGACGGCGACAGGTCACGGCGGTCGGCCCGCGGCCCGCAGGGCGATCTCGATGAACGGGCGGAGGCGCCAGGCGATCTCCGGCTCGGTCCGGGCGGAGGCCGCAAGCTTCTCCGTGTCGGTGCCCTCGACATCGGACGGGTCATCGAGGCCCCAGTGGAGCGTGTTGGGGGACCCCGGGAAGACCGGGCAGGTCTGCCGAGCGCGATCGCACACCGTGATCACGTAGTCGAACCGCTGGGCGAGGAACTCCGTGAGGACCTTGCTCTGTGCGCCCGACCAGTCGATGCCCGATCCCGCGAGGGCCCGGATCGCGTAGGGGTTCACCCGGGTCGCCTAGGTGCCGGCCGAGTGGACCTCGAAGTCGGCGGCGCCATACCGGGCGAGCAGGGCCTCGGCGATCTGGCTGCGCGCGCTGCTGTGCGTGCACACGAAGAGCACGCGGATCGGGTCGGGCACGGCGTAGGTCCTCCTGGCGCGGCCGGCGGCCGCGATCGTCATCTCGAGGTCGATGAGCTCGCCCTCGAGCCGGTCGAGGTCGTCGCGTCGGCGGACGATGGCCAGGTGCTGCTCGGCGAGCGGCGGCCCCAGGTCGAGGTCGACCGCTCCCTGCTCGAGGCAGAGACGCGCCAGTCTTCCCGCGTCCTCGGGGCCGAGGCCGAGCCTTCGCAAGGCCACGACGAGCCGAAGGCGCGCGACGTCGGCGTCGGCGTACTCGCGGTAGCCGTTGGCGGCTCGCTCCGGCGTCGGCAGCACGCCCACCTGCTCGTACCGGTGGACGGCGGACGGGGCGATCCCCGCGCGACGAGCGAGCTCGGCGATGGGCATGACGGCAGCGTGAGGCCGCGAGTGGCTCGAAGGTCAAGTGGGCGAGGCGGCCGCGAGGGAGGCCGATGAGGGCGTGCCCTTCGGCTCTCGCCAACCGCACGATCCGCGACGCATCCTGACCGCGAGCGGGAGGCTCCGGTGCGCAGTCCGGACCCTGGCCGCGGGAGCCGCACAGAGCCGCTCTGAGATCGACCCTTGCGCCCGGGTGCTGGCATGCCGACGAGACAGGACCGGAGGGAACCGGCGGTCGGCTCCAGGGGGCTACGGCGCGAAACGGCGGGCGATCAGGTGGGGCGAGATCCTGAGAGGCGCATCTGATGGAGGCAATAGGCCGGCAGCGACCCGAGCGCCGCCGGAACTGGACCTACCGGCGGCGAGGCTTCTCCAACCTCCTGAGGATGGGCCACTGCGCCCCGACGGCGATGCAAACGATCCTCGATGTCTCATCGACGGACAAGGAGTGGCTTGTCAGGCTCAGCGCCGGCATGCCGGGGGGCATCGGCAACACGGGGCACGAGTGCGGGGCCGTCACCTCGCCCCTCGCGGTGATGGGCACACAGCTCGGCCTGCGCGAGGTTGACCGTGGTCTCCCGGTGATCTTCGACCGGGGGCACGCGCTGTGCCGCGACTTCGTCGCCTGCCACCGTACGCTCCAGTGCCGGGAGATCCGAACGAAGGACGGCTTCCCGCGGCAGTGCATCGGTCCAGTCCTGCGCTCGGCGGAGCTCTGGCGAGGCGCGCTCGACGGTGACCGTTCCAACGCCATCCCGGAGGGCACCAGGGCAGGCTACTCGAGGCTGTACTCGCACTTCGTGGAGAACGAGTTCCATTGCGCCCAGGCCGTGCTCGGCCACCTGGGCTACTCACCCGCCGAGCACCGCGAGCTGTTCGATGCCGCCTCGGCGTTCATGGGCGGGACGCTGTTCATGGGCAGGACGTGCAGCGCCTTCACGGCGGGCGTGATGGCGATCGGCCTCAAGGACGGGGAGATCGAGAACAGCCGCCTGCGGGTCATCCGCCTGCTCGCCATCATGACGGTCGGCGGAGACGCCTTTGATGACCACCTCAACAAGTTCAACGCCAGCATGAACCGCGGGTACCGCCTGTCGAGGTGGTTCGCGAACGAGTTCGGCAGCACCCAGTGCCGGAAGATCACCGGATGCGACTTCTCGACCTCCGGGGGCGTGTCGAGGTACATCGACGGTGATCTGATCACGAGGTGCAGGGGGATCGGGTGCAGGGTCGCCGAGCAGGTTGAGCTGACGCTCGCCGTCGGCAGCGTTGAGTGATGGGCGTCCGTCCGACCCGCTCTCTCCGCGTTCCGGCGGGGGTCCCGGCGGGCGTGCTGGCGACCGTCACCATGGACGTCGCCATGGTGGTTGCCGGCGTCCTCGGCGGGAGTGCGTTCAGCTCCGACCGTCCCGGCCCGGACATGATCGGCCGCTCGGCAGCCGGCCTTCTGCGCGGCCGGTGGCGCCGCGTCGACATCAGCCGCGAGCCGGCACAGCGCGGTGAGCTCGCGCTCGGCCTGGCCACCCACTACGTCACGGGCGTCGCGCTCACGCAGGCATTCCTGCTCGCGCCGCGTCGCTGGCGTGGGAGACAGGGCTTCCTGGCAGGGACCGTGTACGGCATCTCGACGGCCGTGCTGCCGCTCCTGATGATGTTTCCCTCGATGGGCTACGGCAGGTTCGGCCTCCGGTCCGGGGAGGCCGGGCGGCTCAACCGGATCATGCCCGTCGGCCACATCGCGTTCGGCGTCGGGATCGGGCTGTGGGCCCGCGGCCGACGTCCTCATGGGCTGAGGAGGCTCACATGAAGAAGGCGTGGGTCATCGCTGCCATGGTTGCCGGTGGGGCGCTCCTCGCGAAGGCGCTTGGGTCCGGGGTCGGCAGGACGGATATCGGACGGCGGATCGCTGCGATGCCTGACACGTCCCCGCCGAAGTGGATCTTCACGAACGTCACGGCGATCCGTGCGAACACCGAACGCATCATCGCCCTCCTGGAGGAGCAGAGGCCCACCCCGGCGGGGGAACCGCTGCCGCCTCCCGGATCGGAAGTCGCGCGCGAGGCGTGAATCGAACCCACTTCTGGTCGCCCGAGGTGGTTGATCCTGGCTCCGGCAGCCGCGGCGCCAGGATCCACCCCACCTGCGCCGTCGTCTCCGCGCCGACGTTGGACCGTGCGTTCGCCAGGTGGTTCTTCACGGTCGAGTGCGACAGGCCGACGCGGTGGGCGGCGGCCTTCTCCGAGCCGGCGACCAGGACGGCTGCGACAACGCCGACCTCGCGGTCGGTGGCACGTTCGATGAACGTCGCCTGCCCGTCGTTCGGCGCCGTGATCAGCGCCGCCGCGCCATCAGGAACACGGTACCCAGGCCGATCCCCGCCCCGAACGCGGTGTGCCCGACGAGCATGATCCGCGCGAGCCTGGCCGCCTCGCCCGAGCGCAGCCCTGCCGAGCCGTATCCGAGCGAGGGGAACAGCACGAACAACGGGAACACCGACGTCGCGATGCCGTAGACGACGGCCGCGGCGAACGTGGGCGCGGGTCGCCGCCACGGGACCAGGACGAACGCCTCGGTGAGCACGATCCCGGTCAGGTAGTGGGTCATCAGTCCGAGGGGGACGTCCAGCGCCCCCGGATCCTCGCGGCTGGCGTCGACGTGGCGCCATCGGCCGCGCAGCAGGCCACCGGCCCAGCGCCCGATGACGCCAAGGTCGGTGCGCTCCGAGGCAAACGCCTCGCCGCCGATCGCGGCGGCGGCGACCATCGCGCCATCCATCGTGACCGTGGCCACCACGCCGGCGGGGACACCCGCCAGCAGCCGCGCTCGCGCGCCCATCATCTCGCTCCCTCTAGGCGGCTGCCTCCCTGATGGCAGCCTCGAGCACCAGGCGGATGCGATTCTGCGCGTCCTCGAACCGCAGCGTACCGCCGGAGACGACGTGCTCGAGGACCATGCCGTCCGTGAGAGCCGCGATCGTGCGGGAGAGCGCGTCCACGTCGACGCGCGCGGGCAGATCGCCCCGCTCGACGCACTCGCGGAACATGATCGATGTCATCGTGATCCCCCGCTCGTGGCGCCTGGCCATGAGGTCCCGGATCAGGGGCCGCCGCGAGGCCTCCCCCCAGGCCTCGGCCAGGAACGCGGGCGCCCCCTCCGCCTCGATCGTGTAGCGCCACCAGCCCCGGATCCCACGGTCGAGCCGCTCGCCGACCGACCCGGCCGCCCGCGTGTCAGCCAGGACCGCGTCGGACTCCTCGCGGTTCGCGTCGAGGATGCTGGCCCGGATCAGCTCGTCCTTGTTCGGGAAGTAGGTGTAGATGGCCCCGACCGAGAGCCCGCAGGCGGCGACCACGTCGTCGATGCTCGCCCGATGGAAGCCCTTCTCGACGAAGACCTGCCGGGCCGCCTTGAGGATCCGGCGGCGGGTCGCCTCTTCACGCTCGGCCGAGATGCGCGGCATCGAGTCTCTCCGATCCAATAAGAAGAGCGAGCGCTCGCACTCACATGGTAGCAGTCAGGCCTCGGGCGAATAGAGCCGAATGGCACTCGCAAAGCGAGCGCTCGCTCATTATGGTCTGGCAGTCGGTGACCGGGCACCGGTGAAGGTGCCGAGGCCGACGGGAGGGGTGGCTGATGCCACCGGAGAGATGCAGATGACTGGCGTGGCAGACACCACCAACGCAGACACCCCCAACCTGGCCCACCGCCTCGACGTCCTCGGCTGGGGCATCTTCTTCCTCATGACCGGGGTCCTGATGCTGTTCCCGAGCCTGCCCGAGGGCATCTGGCTCGTCGGTCTCGGCGTTCTGCTCCTCGGTCTCGCAGCCGTGCGCGTCGCCCTCGGGCTCGCGTTCGACTGGTTCGGCGTGATCCTCGGCACCGGCGCCCTCGTCGCCGGGTTCGGCGCGATCGCCGGCGTCCACATCCCGGTGTTCGCGCTCTTCCTCGTCGCCTGCGGCCTCGCGCTGATCGCGAGCGTGCTCTCGAAGGGACGGGCCGACCGGTGACCGCCATCACGCCGCGCACGCCGCGCATCCACATTCCTGACCTCGGTCCTCGCGGCGAGGGCTGGGTGGCCCTCCAGGCAGTCTTCTTCGTCGCGGTGATCGGCACGGGCATCGCCGGTCCGTTCTGGGCCGGCCCCGTGCGCGCGATCGGAGCCATCGCCGGCTTGGCCCTCATGGCCGGGGGGATCGCGCTCATCGCCGGCGGGGTCGTCGCGCTGCGGCGACAACTCACGGCGTTTCCGCGCCCCGTGGACGACGGCCGCCTCATCGAGGACGGCGCGTTCGGCCTGGTCCGCCATCCGATGTACGGGGGCGGCGTCCTGTTCGCAATCGGCTGGGGCCTGGCGCTGGCGTCCGTGCCGTCCCTCCTGTGCGGGGTCTTGATCGGGCTGTTCTTCGACCTCAAGTCCCGACGCGAGGAGTCGTGGCTCGGCGACAGGTTCCCGACGTACGCCGAGTACCGCCGCCGGACGCGGCGCCTCATTCCCTGGATCTACTGACCCGTACTCCTCCACCCTCGGCCCGTGGACATCGAGCTTGCTCAGAGCGCGCCGTCATGCCCCAAGGGTGTGGGCCGCGGGCCGCGATTCCTATTCGGCCGTATGGGCCATGCCGTCGCGCTGCGGGCCCGGTCGGGGCTCCGAGGGCTTCCGCGCCCGGATGAACGAGGTGGTCACCGCGCCGTCGAGCGCGGCGACAGCGATTCCCGGATCGAGCCCGGCCGGGATGAGCGACGGGTCGAGCTGCGGCGCGAGTGGCTCGAGCTCGGCGCGGCCGAAGACCTGCGAGGGTTCGACCGACACCTCGAGGAAGCCGGCGGCAGCGAGCGAGGCCTCGAGGTCGTCGCGTACGAAGGCGCCGGCGACGCAGCCGCTGACAGCTGCCCCGATCGCCGCGAGCGGCGGCGCGAGATGGCGCGTCAGGACGAAGTCCGAGATCGCGAGGCGGCCGCCCGGGCGCAGGACGCGGAAGGCCTCCGCGAGGACCGACTGCTTGTCCCCGGACAGGTTCACGACGCGGTTGCTGATGATCACGTCGATGCTCGCGTCGGGAAGCGGAATCGCCTCGATATCGCCCCTGAGGAACTCGACGTTCGTGGCGCCGGCCTCTGCGGCGTTGCGCCCTGCGAGATCGAGCATCTCGTCGGTCATGTCCAGGCCGTAGGCGCGGCCGGTCGGTCCGACGCGCTTCGCGGACAGCAGGACATCGATCCCGCCGCCGAAGCCGAGGTCGAGCACGACCTGCCCTGGCTTGAGCTGCGCCAGGAGGGTCGGGTCGCCGCAGCCAGGCGATGCAGACACGGCGGTCAGCGGCAGCTCTCCGAGCTGGTCGGGCGCGTACTGCGCGGCGCCGAGACCTCCAGCTTCGTCCAGCGCCGTCCCCTCGGCAGCCTCGAGGGCGGCCCCCGCGTCGTGGGCCCGCACGTTCTGGCGCAGCACGTCGACGTCCTGGATCGTCATCGCGGGATCTCCCGAGGCATCCCATTGGGCGGCGGTCCGGCTGACCCTCCGGCGTCCCGTCCGCCCTCATATCGACGCCCATCTATGTGACGGACGGTGCTCCGTCACATAGATGGCTGTCAATGTGTGCCCTCGGGCCATGACGCTTCGCACCGGCTCGACACCGGCGGCTTCCCTGGACTGCTGCCCCGACGGCCTCGTTGGCCCGCTCTCACGCGACGCGGCTCCAGCTCCTTGCGCTGATCAAGGCGAGCCCGGACGGGAAGGCCTGCGCGTGCGATCTGACCGAGCCGCTCGGCTTGACCCAGCTGACCGTGAGCCACCATCTCAAGATCCTCGCCGAGATGGGCCTCC
>CAIYQJ010000084.1 GCA_903928275.1 uncultured Chloroflexota bacterium | reverse complement strand
GCGACCACCCGTATCCCGATGCGGACCAGGACGGGCACGTTGCTCCCGGCGGAGACCCGCGGGTGGGTCGGCCGCTGGAACGGCATGGAGTGTGTCTTCAGCATCTCCAGGGACCTCAGCGCGGAGCAGGAGGCCCAGCAGGCATTCGAGCAACTGTTCCGGCGCAACCTGGTCCCGATGGCCCTGAACAGCGTGCCGGAGGTCCGCTTCACCGACGTCAACGAGGCCTTCGTCAAGATGGTCGGCTACTCGCGCGCTGAGGTCCTCGGCCACACCGATGCGGAGCTGGGCCTCGCCGTGCAGCCGGACCAGCAGCGCGCCGCGGCGGAGCAGCTCCAGGCGCAGGGCCGCATCGACGATCTCGAGCTGCAGATCAGGGGGAAGGACGGGACCGTCGTCGACGGCCTCTTCTCCGGGGAGATCGTCGCCATCGGGGGGCAGCCGCACCTGCTCACGATCATGATTGACCAGACGGAGCGCAACCGGGCGCAGGAGGCGCTCCGCGCGAGCGAGGTCGCCTTCCGCGAGGCGCAGCGGATCGCGCACGTCGGGAGCTGGACGTGGGACTCGGCCTCCGACGTCGTGTCCTGGTCCGACGAGATGTTCCGCATCTATGGCCTTGAGCCGTCCTCGACCGTTCCGCCGTTCGCGGAGCAGGCGCGGTTCTACGACGCGGCGACGATCGCCCGGATCAGCCGGAACACCGACAGCTCGCTCGAGACGGGCGAGCCGTTCGAGGACGAGTACGAGGTCCTCCGCGCGGACGGCTCTGTCCGCCGTGTCGTGGCACGCGTCGAGGCCTTCGCCACGGGGAGCGGGACCCCTGGGCTCCGGGGGACCGCCGCGGACGTCACCGAGCTGCGCGACTCGCAGGCCCGGTCCGACCGGGCGCGGGCCGGCCGGGCGAGGAAGAAGCCCACGGCGGGATAGCCCGGACGACCGGTCGGTCGTCATCGCGGCGGACCGTCGTCCTCGGGGAGGCGGCGTCGGACTCGCGGTGCCGGCGACCCTCAGCCTTCGCCCCGCGCCGCGAGCGCATCGACGAGTGCGGTCTCCGTCGGTGTGTCGCCGAGCCCCAGCCGGGCTCCCACCCGCGCGGCGAGCGGCGGCTCCAGGTACGTGGCGACGAGCGCCGGCCAGCTCGGCTGCGCGAAGACGGCCGCCGGCGTGCCGTCGATCACGAGCCGCCCGGCGCGCATGACCACGACCCGCCGGAACGTCTCGGCGACGAACCGCATGTCATGGCTGATGGCGATGACCGTGCGTCCCTCGGCCACGAGCCCGTCCATGATCGCGCGGACGCGCCCCACGCCGCGGAGGTCCTGGCCGGTGGTGGGCTCGTCGAGGATGACGATCGGCGTGCGCATGGCGAGGACCGACGCGATGGCGAGGAGCTTCCGGCGCGAGTAGCCCAGGTCGTATGGGTTCGCGTCGAGCTCGGCCGCGAGGCCGACGGCGGCGAGCGCGTCGCGCACCGCCGTCTCCAGCGCCTCACCGCGCAGGCCCATGTTCCGCGGCCCGAACGCGACCTCCGCCCGGACCCTGCCCGCGAAGATCTGGCGGTCCGGATTCTGGAACGCGAGCCCCACGCGCGCCGCGAGCGCCGCCACCCTGAGGCCCGCGGCGTCCTCCCCGAGGATCTCGACCGTCCCCGCGGTGGGCCGGAGGAGCCCGTTGAGGTGACGGACGAGGGTCGACTTCCCGCTCCCGTTCTGGCCGACGATCGCCACGAGCTCGCCCGTCTCGATCGCGAGGTCCACGCCGTCGAGCGCGCGCGTCCCCTCGGGGTAGACGTGGACGAGGCCGGCGACCCGGATCGCGGGCGCGGCGACGGGCTCGACGACGGGCGCAGAGGCGGCCACGATACTCACGACGCCGCCCCGACCACGGCCGGATCCAGCCCTCGCGCGGCGAGCGCCCGCGCGAGGCGGACCCGCGACGGCGGCTCCACGCCCCATCCGGCGAGCCTCTCATCCGCGAGGATCGTCGCGGTGGGACCGTCCGCGACGATCCGTCCCTCGGCGACCACCGCGACCCGTCCGCACAGCCCGTCGAGGAGGTCCGCCTTGTGCTCCACGATGAGGAGCGCCGTCCCGCCGGCCGCGAGGTCGCGCAGGGCCGTCGCCACCAGGCGCGTGCCCTCCGGGTCGAGCTGCGCCGTGGGCTCGTCGAGGACGATGTGGCGTGGCCGCATGGCGAGCAGCGACGCGATGGCCACGAGCTGGCCCTGGCCCCCGGACAGCCGCGCCGGGTCTCGCCCGGCGAGGTCCTCGATCCGCAGGCGCGCCAGGGCCTCGCGGACACGGGCGATCGTCTCCCGCGCCGGGAGGCCCAGGTTCATCGGCCCCAGCGCGACCTCCTCGAAGACCGTCGCGGCGATCCCCGAGCGCTGCGTCGCGGGATCCTGGAACGCGATCCCGACCCGCTCGGCGAGCTCGTGGACCGGCCGGCCCTTCATCGGCTCGCCGTCGATCGTGAGGCTGCCCTCGAGCCCGCCGCCCACCGATGCCGGCGCCAGCCCGCACGCGACGAGGCAGATCGTGGACTTGCCGGCCTCGTTCGCGCCAACGAGCCCCACGATCTCGCCATCGTCGAGGCGCAGGCTCACGTCATGGATGGCCGGGTTCGCGTACCCGGCGTAGCGATAGGTCGCGTCCCGCAGTTCGAGCATCGGCCGCTCAGGGCGTGCGCGGCACGAGGCCGGCCACGCGGCCCGCGGCGACCGCCACGAGCCCGACGAAGAGCGCCCAGCGCAGCACCCGCTCGGCCGTCCGGTCGCCCGGCGCCCAGAGGAGGTCGCGCCGCCCCGGGCGTCCGAACGCGCGGACCTCGAGCGCGAGGCTTCGCTCCTCGACCTCCGTGAGCGACGAGAGGACCACCGGCACGATGAGCGGGAGGAAGCCGCGAGCGCGGGCGACGACCCCGCCCTCCGTGTCGAGGCCGCGGGACCGCTGCGCCGCGGCGATGACGCCGGCACGCGCCACCATCGCGGGGACCGCCTCCACGGTGGCCGCCGCGACGAACGCGAAGCGCGGCGAGAGGCCGCGGCGCTCCAGGTCGTACACGAAGGCGCGCGGGTCGGTCGTCATCCCGAAGAGGCTGATCGCGCCCGAGATCGCGAAGAGTCGCACCACGGTCTGGGCGGCGAACTGCACGCCCTCGAGCGTCGCGTCGAACGGGCCGATCGTGAAGAGGACGGTGGTGCCGGCGCGCGTGAAGACGCTGACGAGCACCACCGAGATGGCGATCGGGAGCGTGAGGAGGAGAGAGACGCGGACGAGGCGGCCGGCCACGCGCGCGACGAGCGCGGATGCGAGGACGATCGCGACGATCGCGAGCGGCCCCGCGTAGCCGCCGATGACGAACGCGCCGACCGACTCCACGGTGGCGATGACCGCCTTCGTCGTGGGGTTGAGCCGATGGTACGGCGTGGGCGTGGCGGGGACGAGGCGGGCGACAAGCGCCGCGTCGTCCGCCTCGAGGAGCGTGATGCGGCCTCCCTCAGGCCCGGTCGCCGGCGAGCCCGATCGCGCGCTCGCCCTGCGGGAAGCGCGCGACGATCCGCCGCGGCAGCGCCTGGAGCAGGAGGAAGACGACGAAGAACGTGAGCGTCTTGTCGATCGGGTCCGAGAGGAGGCCCTGCTGGAGCACGGCGGTCTGGAGGTCCGATCCCGCCTGCTGGAAGGCCGCCACGAGAAGGTCGGTCCCCGAGCCCGTCACGCCGCCGAACACGACGGCCGAGATCGGGGCGGACAGGAGGGCGGAGATGACGCCCACGATCGCGCCGGCGACGACCACGTAGACGACGCCGAGGTCGCGCCGCACGAACAGCAGGACGAAGAGCGCGACGACCGCGAGGACGAGGAGCGCCGCGACGACCCAGGCGAGGACCGTGAAGATCGGCGAGACGTCCGTCGCATCGCCGAAGAACGTGAACGTGCCGCCGTAGAACGGGATGAACCCGTAGAAGAACACGGCGGCGGCGATCGCCGCGACGATGACGCCGCCGGCGAGGAGTCTCGGCCACGGCGTGTTCGGGCGGCTCCGGAACCAGCCGAACCACCCGAAGATGCCCGCCATGAGCCCGATCTCCGCGGCGACGACCGCGAACGGCGCCGCGTACGTGGACTGGAACGGCGCCGGCAGCACGTACGTCCAGATGAGGTTCGCCAGGAGGCCGGTGAGCAGCCCCGGGATGGGCCCGGCCACGACGCCGACGAGGATCGTCCCGATCGAGTCGAAGTAGACGGGGATCTTCAGCGCCGCGGCCACCGTCTGCCCCAGGACGATGTTGATCGCGATCGCGATCGGGATGAGCACGATGACGCGCGTCGTGAACTGCCCGCGCACCCAGGCCAGCGTCCTGTCCACGGATCCCTCCCTGTGCGCCGGAGCGACGGGTCGCCGGGCCGGCGCCCTGCCCGCCGGAGTGTGCCACGCGCAGGGCCGCCGCGACAGCCCGCGCCACGCTCCCACGCGGCCGGCGACCTGGCAGCGGCCCGCGACCCGCAGGACCGCCGGGCGGGTCATGTCGGCCGGGCGGCCGCTACCCCCGGCT
>CAIYQJ010000083.1 GCA_903928275.1 uncultured Chloroflexota bacterium | reverse complement strand
TCCCGCACGTTGCGCCGCCCCCGACGGCCGTGGTCCCGCCCGCCACCACAGCCTGGGCGCCGCCGGCGGCAGGCCCGGCCGCCCCTCGCCGGAAGGGCGGCCGGCTCGCCGCCGCCGCGGTCGCCCTGGTGGTCGTCGTCGGGGCTGCAGTTGCGCTCGTCGTCGTGGCGAAGCCGTTCGGCGGTGGCTCTGCGCCCACCCCGCCCCCCGGCGGCGGTACCGTCGAATCGGCTCGCCCCACCGGCGGGCAGGCAGCCGCCTCGGACACGGCCGTGAGCCCGACGGCCGCGGCGACCGTCGCGGCGACGGACGGCGCAGGATCGGCGTCACCGCCATCGGCCCCCCCGTCCCCCACCATGGAAGGCACCGCGCTCGCGCCCAGCGGCTCGTGGGTTCCAGGCGGGACGCTGAGCTCCGACTGGTACCCGGGCACCTTGATGCGTCTCGGAGGAGGCGGAGCTCTGGCGGTCACGGCCGACGGAACCCAGGCGATGCGCTGGGACCCGACGAGCGCGACCTGGCACGCGGCCACGCCGCTGAACGCAGCTCGCTCGAACTACGCGGCCGTGCCGCTAGAGGACGGCCGCGTCCTGGTGGCAGGCGGCTCCAACGACAACCAGCAGGCGTACTCCAGCGCCTACGTCTACGACCCTGCCACGCCGAAGGGCACATGGACCAAGGCCGGTCTCATGGGGACCGCGCGTTCGCTGCCAGCGGCCGCCGTCCTGCACGACGGTCGTGTGCTCGTCGCGGGCGGTGCCTACTTCGATCGCCCGGCGCTCGTCGACGATCCGGCCGGGGTCGTTCGCGCTGCGTATCGCACGGGTGAGACGGGGTCCGATCGCACGCGCCGGGTCGACGATGTCGCGCCGTCCCGGACCGTCCCGGCCCTCGCGACCGCGGAGATCTTCGACCCCGCCACGGGCACGTGGTCGCCGACGGGTTCCATGCGCTACGCGCGGGCGGGGGCGACTGCCGTGACGCTCGCCGACGGAAGGGTCCTCGTCGTCTCGCCCGGCGGCGTCATGTTCGTAGGGGGCGACACGGGTGCCACAGTGGATGAGCGCGCCGCCACGGCGACCGAGGTCTACGATCCCGCGACGGGACGCTTCACCCTGGTCGGCGGCCTCCCCGAGATCGACCGGTCCGCGATCGCCGCGGCCGGGGCCACGCTCCCCGACACGGCGCCCGATCTGGTCTCCGTGGGGACGCTGGTCGCGCTCCCCGACGGCGGCGCGCTCCTGGTCGGCCACGTCGATACGTGGAAGTACCGGGCTTCGCTCACGCGCACGATCCGGTTCGACGGCGCCACTGGCGAGTGGACCCAGGTGGGTCCGGCCACTGCGGGCACCGTGGACCAGACGACGTACGAATGGAGCTGGACGCCGGGGCTCGACCTGGCCGGCGCCTTCGCCGCTACCCTCGCGGACGGACACGTCCTGGTCGCGGGCGGGATCGTCGGGGGAGCGGACGGCATGACCGGCGCGACCACGACCGCCCGGACGTTCGACCCGGCGACCGGCACGTGGGCTCCGCTGGTGCCGATGCCGGAGGCCCGGGTCTGGGGCAGCACGGCCATCCTGGACGACGGATCGGTCCTCCTCGCGGGCGGAGATCGCGGCTCGTCGGACGCGGTGACCGCCGTCCGGTTCGTCCCCGCCCGATGATTCCCGAGGCCCAGCTCCGCACGGACAGTCCGGGCCCGGCGGGCGACGACCGGGTCCCGGTCTCCGGGCAGCCCATCGTCTACGAGGTCGAGGTCCCGCTCTTCTCTCGCTCGGTCGGAGGCAGCGTGGTCGTCGCGTTCGCCGCGACCTTCCTCCTCGCGAGCGGCCTCCTGGCCTTCATGCTTGCGACGCAGGGGGAATGGGAGGCGATCCCGCCGGTCGTCGGCATGCTCGCGCTCATCACGTCCGGGCTGTTCCTCGTCGGCCTCGCGGCCATGGCCGTCGTCTACCGCGGCGACATGCGCTACCGCTTCACCCTCGACGACGAGGGCGTGCGAAGCGAGCTCGTCGACACGACCGCGAAGACGATCAACCGCGTGGCGATCGTCGCCGGCGCCCTGGCGGCGAAGCCGGGCTTGATGGGCACCGGGATGATCGCAGCGAGCGGCGAGACGACCGGAGTCACCTGGGACGGCGGCTTCCGGCCGTCCTATGGCCCGAAACGTCGCACGATCTCCCTGCGCAACGGCTGGCGCACGATCCTCGTGGTCTACTGCCCGCCGGACCGATATGCCGAAGTCGCCGCCTTCGTCGCTGACCGCATGGCCGCGCACGGCACGGCCGGTCGCGTCTCCCGATCGCCGCTGCCGCGCACGATCGCGATCACCGCGCTGGCGATCGGCGCGAGCCTCCTGCTCTTCCCGCTCGTCGGGACGTCGGAGGTCTCCGATCTGCTCCTCTTCCTCATCGCGGCCTTCGCGGTCGCGATGATCTGGCTCATCAGCCTCTTCGGCTACGTCGTCCTCGCGGGCCTGGCGGCCGTGGCGGCCTCCGTCGTCGTGGACGCGCTCGGCACGCACGAATCGCTGTTCGACGGGACCGTGACGAACCTGTCCACGTTCACCGAGGACGACTGGGCCGCGTTCGCGGTCGCGGGGCTCGGCACGGCGATCCTGGCACTGCTCTCCTGGCGCGCGATCCGCGGACGGCTGCCGTCGATGCTGGAGCGCGACGCCGACAGCGCCGGCGCCTGATCGCGCGGTCTGGCCCGCGCCGCGGGTCGCGGCGCGGGCCGCCTCATGCACGTGCATGACCGTCGACGGGGCGTGGGCGCCATGCATGGGCCGGGCGGATGTCCTACGGTAGCGGCAGTCGCCTATCGCCCCTGTGCGAAGTCCGGGCCACGGGCAGTGGAGACCAGAGGTCCGCGCCGATGGGCATCCGCTCACCCAGGTGGAGCTCCCGCCGTCCCTCGACGGTCGACCGTCGCAGCGCGATCGGTCGTTCGCGTCGAGTGACCGGGGGAGGCATCGATCTCGCATGAGCGCGTGCGCACGATGCGGCACCGCCTGCTCCGTTGGGGCGGCGTTCTGCGGGTACTGCGGCGCGCCGCAGGCAGCCCCGTCGGTCTCGGTGTCCGCGCCGCTGGCAGCGCCTGCGGCAGTGCCGCAGCCCGCATACACGGCCCCGCCGGCGGTCCACCCACCCGCCGCCGCGAGCCTGTGGCAGCAGCCGCAACCCCGACAGCGGCCCCGCCGCCGCAGCCGCGCGATCCCGATCCTGCTCCTCGCGGTGGTCGTCCTGGGCGCCGCAGGGTTCGGCGCCTATCGGCTCGGCCTCGTCCCCACGCTGACGGACCGGATCGACGGCCTGCTCGGTGCGGCCCGCGCCCTGCCCGGCTCGTCGTCGGCCGACGGCTTCGTCGCCGCGGACGGCGAACCCGTCGACGCGGGCACGTTCGGGATGCCCGCCGGGTCGGTCGGGATGGCGCGTGAGGTCTCGGCCGATGCGCCGTTCATCGCGCCGGATGTCGACCGCGCCGCGCTGGACGCGGACCTGTCGTCGATCGAGGCGGCCTTCGCCAGCAACGATCCCGCCAAGGTGGCGGCCTGGATCCACCCTGGCGCGCGGGAGCAGTTGGGCGCTGCGTTCGCGGCGAACGCAGCTCGCCTCGGCGAGGTCGCGACGCTTCTCGCGACCCGCAGGCCGGTCTTCGTCGGTACGAAGTACGCCGAGTACCAGGTGACCGACGCTGGCTCGACGTTCACCGTCGAGTACCAGAAGTCGGGCGACCACTGGATGCTCGTGGGACTGTGAGGCGCGACATGAGACGACGACCTCTCACCGCCGCGCTGGCGCTCGCGGCGGTCCTCGCGGTCGGCCCGGTCGCCCCGGTCCTGGGCTACGCGAACAACCAGCCCGGCCAGACGCTCGGCGGTGGCGCGCACCGGAAGATCAACCAGATGGCCGGCGGCCTCTTCATGCGCGAGATCGTGAAGGGCGAGGAGGGCGCGGCATTCAAGCGATACGACTTCCTGCCGCTATCGCCGAGCGGGAAGTACAAGGTCGTCGCCCTGAACGCGGACGTCTCCCCTGACGCGGTCGCGAACGTCTTCAGACCCGCAGGCCTGACCGTGACCGCACGGGTGGAGACGAAGGACAAGGGCGCCGAGTACGAGGCCGCCTCGAAGACCGTCAACTCCGCATTCTCCGGCTGGGTGATCGACGGGGGGTTCACCGCGGACGAGCCCGAGCTGTACATGTCGCTCCGGCACTTCTACAACCCCGTCACGGACCTGGGACCCGCCTACCTGACGGACATCCCGGCGGTGATGGGGTCGCTGGTCATGGGCGCCAACCCGCAGGTCGACGCAGTGACGTGGGCCACGACCGCTTCGGACAACCCGTACAACTGGATGAACGGCACCCTCGAACTCTCGCGGGCGCTGACGGCGAACACCGTCGCGGAAGCCCAGTGGAAGTACGCCGCTGCGTGGCGGAGTCTCGGCGAGACGATGCACCTGGCTGCCGACATGTCGGTGCCGGCCCACGTCCGCAACGACAGCCACCCCGGTGACTGGCGCGCCGCCGCACTTCTCGCCGACATGCGCGCCGACGCCTACGAGTACATCACCAACTGGTCCTGGGGCCTCGAGCAGGCATGGCTCGACCGCCAGCTCGATCCGGACCTCCTTGCCGGGATCCGCGCGGACGTGACGCCCGACGCCGTCATGACGACGATCGCCGGGTGGGTCAACAGCCACTTCTTCTCGACGGACACGATCCCCTACGTGGACTGGACCGGCACGACGACGGCCCTCAACGTCGGGGCCTTCAACGGTATCGGCGTGGGCAACGGCATCGTCTACCCCGCGCCCGTCCTCGACCCGAAGACCCTCGACCCGAAGACCGGGTACTACACGATCGCCGACGCGTCGGGCGCACCCCTGATCATGGCGCACACGTCCTGGCTCAAGGCGCGAGGCTGGGGTTCGTACCCGGGGCAAGTGAACTACGAGGTCGTGCAGAGCCAGGCGCAGAGGCTCGTCCCTACCGCCATCTGGGGTGCGGAACGGCTCATGGAGCTGTTCATGCCGCTCGTCGAGGTGAAGGTGGCGTCGGTCAAGGTCGACCCGGACACCCAGGCGCCGGTCGTCAGCGGGACCATCGCCGTCCGTCCCGTCATGCAGGGCGGCGGATACGCGGCCACGCCCGACCCGAACCTCATGAAAGACACCGAGCAATCGGTCCTGCTGTTCGTCCGACTGACGAGGAAGGATGGCGCGACCGAGGAGCGCACGTACCTGGCCCCGCCGACCGACGTCAAGGACGGCGAGTTCGAGATCGACCTCGCGGACTGCACCAACGCCGACGGGCTGCACGACATCATCTTCCCCGGGGAGGGGACCAAGCCCGCGTTCACGAAGGTCGAGTACGCCGTGGGGCTTGACATGGGCGGCGTCCTCGTCCGGTCCGACTATCCCTCCGATGCCGGCCTGACCCTCGTCGATGGCCTGGTGAGCGCGGAAGCAGCGAGCCTGCTCCCGTTGACCCCGGTCCTCGCCCCCCTCGTGATCACCGCGACCCAGACAAGCGAGAGCACCTATGCCCTCGAGGGATCGGTCAGCAAGGTGCCCATCCGTCTCTCGATCCCGTTCAACGGCTATGTGATCAAGCTCGCCGGCAGCGCCGATCTGGCGCTAGCCGGCACTTATGACTCGACCGCCGGGATCGTCGCCGCCACGGCCACGGTGACGTACCGCGAGACCGTCACCTGGCCCTCGGTCTCGGTTGCCGGCGAGATCTCGGTTGTCGGCGAGATCCAGTGGGATGTGACGACGCAGTGGAAGCCGGTGGTGACAGGCACGATCGACGGCAAGACCGCGACCCTGACTTTCGCCGGCCCGGTCACCGGTACGTGTGTCGAGACGACACACAAGACTGGTGGATGCACCGCCAACAACCTGCCGTCCTGGACGCAGGAGGCCACCTTCACGGTTCGATGAGCGCCGCCCAGGCGACGGGGTCGCGCTCGCCGGTCTCCCCCGGATGACCCCGGGGGCGGAGCGTGCGCACCTCCTCGCGCTCCTCGGTCGTGAGGCCGTCGGCTCGGCCGGCAGCGATCTCCGCCTGCCTGGCCCGGCGGCGGACCGATTCCCGGGCGACGACGAGATCGCGGGCCACGCCCACGACCGTTCGGCCGGGTGAACGGGCAAGCCGGGCGGCTTCGGCTCGGAACTCAGCTGGACAGTCGGGACGCTTCGGGTTCGCCACCGGGACTCCTCTGGGGGAGCAACCCCCACAGCGTCAGGTGTCCACGAAACCGGGGGCGGGTCAACTCCAACATTGGGCATGCCGTCCGCGTCGACCGTGGCGACCCACACGAGGTAGGTTCCGCCAAGCAGAACGACGATCTCTTTGGGGTGCCCTCCGCCAGCGCCGGGACGAGGGTGTCTGCCCCCGACACCGCCGGCCGTGGCTGGTTCGCCGGGGCCGCGCGGTCGCGTCTCTCGCTCTTCGACCCCGTGCGTTGACCGTGGCATCCGCGGAATCTAGAATCACGTGCGCCGCGGCTGCGTGTCGCGTCCCATCGAATCCGCCACACGCACCGAGAGGGGAAGCATGACCGCGCCGCGCGCCGCCGAGTCGATCCGCCGGGCCAACGGGGAGGTGCTCGACGCCCTTCCGTTCGACGACACCGCCGACTTCGACGATGCCCGCCGAGGCTTCGTCGGCCGCCTGGATCCCTGCATTGTCCGCGCCGCCGACGGCCGGGTCATCTGGGACAACGAGAGCTACCGATTCCTTGACGGACCGCCGCCCGCGACGGCGAACCCCAGCCTGTGGCGCCAGTCTCAGCTCACCGCGATCGACGGGCTGTTCGAGGTGGTGCCCGGCATCTACCAGGTCCGAGGAATGGATCTCTCGAACGTCACGTTCGTCGAGGGCGACACCGGGGTGCTGGTGATCGACCCGCTGATCAGCTTCGAGACGGCCGCAGCCGCGCTGGCGCTCTACCGCGAGCACCGCGGCGATCGGCCCGTCGTCGGCGTGGTCTACACCCACAGCCACATCGACCACTTCGGCGGCGTGAAGGGCGTCACGACCCAGGGGGATGTCGATTCCGGCCGGTGCGTGGTCATCGCGCCGGAGGGCTTCATCGACGAGGCGGTCGCGGAGAACGTCTACGTAGGCACGGCCATGACCCGGCGGTCCGGGTACATGTACGGCGCCGTACTGGCGCGGGGACCGGAGGGCCAGATCGGCGCCGGCCTGGGCCAGACCAACTCGACCGGCACCCCGACGCTCATCGTCCCGACCAACACGATCACGGGCACGGGCGACACCAGGGTGGTCGACGGGATCCGCATGGAGTTCCAGCTCACGCCGGGCACCGAGGCGCCCGCGGAGATGAACGTTCTGTTCCCCGACCGCGCCGCCCTGTGCATGGCCGAGAACGCGACTCACACGTTCCACAACATCCTCACGCTCCGGGGCGCGCTCGTCCGCGACCCGCGCATCTGGGCGCGATACCTGACCGAGGCCATCGACCGCTTCGGCGACCGCCTCGACGTCGTGTTCGCGTCGCACCACTGGCCGACCTGGGGCCGTGAGAGGGCCATCCGCTACCTGGGTGAGCAGCGCGACCTGTACGCCTACGTCCACGACCAGACGCTGCGGATGCTCAATCGGGGCATGGTGGGCTCGGAGATCGCCGAGGCGATGCAGATGCCGCCCGCCCTCGAGCGGGCGTGGCACGCGCGGGGCTACTACGGCTCCGTGAGCCACAACGTGAAGGCCATCTACCAGCGCTACATGGGTTGGTACGACGGGAACCCGGCACACCTCTGGGAGCACGTGCCCGAGGCGAGAGCGAAGCGCTACGTGGCCGCGATGGGCGGCGCCGACGCCGTGGTGGCCCTGGCGCGGACGGCGTTCGATGACGGCGACTTCCGCTGGGCCACGGAGCTGCTCAACCACGTGCTGTTCGCCGACCCGTCGCACGCGGCCGCAGCCGCCCTCCAGGCCGACACGTTCGAGCAGCTGGGCTTCGGGGCCGAGAACGGGACCTGGCGAAGCGCCTTCCTGGCCGGGACGACCGAGCTGCGGCAGGGCAATTTCGGCACCCCCGTCCGGGCCACGTCCGCCGACCTGCTGGCGGCGCTCACGCCGGAGCAGATCTTCGACGCGATCTCGATCCGGGTCGATGGGCCACGCGCCTGGGACCTCTCGCTCTCGATCGGCGTCGTGCTCACGGACGTCGGCGAGTCCTATCGGCTCGATCTGCGCAACGGGGTGCTGGTCCACCGGTTCGCCCCGGCCGACGGGGCCGACCTCGTCCTTCGGATGGCCCGGTCCGGTCTTCCCGGGCTGCTTGCCGGCTCCACGGCCGGGATCGTGTACGAGGGCGACGTCGCGGTCCTCGGGCGGCTCATGGCCGTGCTCGACGCGCCCGACCCGGACTTCGCGATCGTCACCCCCTGACGGCCCTCTCGCAGCCCGACACGCCGCCGCCTGCCTTCGGCTGGCGGCGGCGGCGTGTCAGCCGCCGCCCGCTGAGCCCGGCCCGGTGCTCCGGCGATCCGGACGGGCCGCGACCCAGACGACCGCGTCGTCGTAGGCCCGCCTGACAGCGGCCCCCACCCGCTCGTCGCCGGCATAGACGTTCTCGGCGCCGATCACGGCCGTGATGCCCGTCAGGCTCAGCTGCTCGTCGATCCGGTCGTTGGTGGAAACGACGACGAGCTTGCTTCCGACCGCCGCGAGGCTCTCCGCATAGCGGAGGAGCACGTCCATGAACGTGGTCCCGAGGTCGGTCCGCCCGCGCAGGCGGACGATCACGACGCTGTTGCGCGAGGCGTCGGTCACGGCCGGCAGCAAGGTCTCGAACACCGGCGCGGCCGCGAAGAACAGGCTGCCGTAGGGCTGGAGGACCACCACGTCGTCGGCCGCGAGGGTCGCCGGGGGGTCCGTCTCGATCACGTGGCCCTCGGCGGTGAGCTCCCAGCGCGCGATGGTGACCTTGTTCGACTGGCGGACGACGTACAGGATCATCGAGACCCCCACCCCGACCAGCACGGCGTACTGGAGTGGGATGACCATCGTCAGCAGGAAGGTCACCACGAGGACGACCTTCTGCACGGTGCCGGTCCGCCAGACGGACTGCAGGTCCGCCGGCTTGACGGTGCGGAAGCCGATGAGCATGAGCAGGCCAGCCAGGGCGGGCATGGCGACCTTGCCGACCGCCGCCCCGAATGCGACGGTCACGACCGCCATCACCAGGCCCGCGATCAGGAGTGACTGGCGCGAACGCGCGCCCGCGGCCTTGTTGAGCGCCGACGCCGAGACCGACCCGCCGACCGGCATCCCCTGGAACACCCCCGCCGCCACGCTGGCCGCGCCCTGACCGACGAAGTCGCGCGACACGTCCCCGTAGGTACCGTCCGCGTTGGGGAAGTTCGCGGAGATGCCCGCCCCCTGGACGAGGCCAACGAACGCCAGCGACGCCGCCGGGAGGAGCAGCACCGGCACGAGATCGAGCAGCGGTGCCGTGGGGCGCGGCAGCGAGCTGGCGACCACGCCCAGATCGTTGAGGGTGGCGACCTGCCACCCGAGGAGGAGCGCGCCGGCGGAGGTGATCACGACGGCCACCACGAGGCCGAGGGCACCGACCCTCGTCCGCTCGAGCAGGAGGATCAGGGCGATGGTGGCGATCCCGACCAGGACGGTCTGGAGGTGGAGCTGACTCGGGTTCACGAAGGTGTTGAAGGCGCGGACGACGCGGTTCGCGCCCTCGGCGCTGTAGCCGGTGAAGTTCGCGAGCTGGCCCAGGACGATGTTCACGCCCACGGCGTTGATGAACCCCACCATCACCGCGTTGGACACGAACCGCAGGAGACCCCCGAGCTTGAGGAGCCCGGCCACGAGCATGATGACGCCGGTGAGGATCGAGAGCGTGACCAGCGCCCGCTCGGCGTCCGCGGATTCGTGCAACCCGGGGACGTCCGCCACGATCATGGCCATCGCACCCGTCCCCTGGATAGCCATGAACGTGGAGCTGGTGATCAGGGCGCCGGTGAACGTGCCGACCATGTACGCATACAGGCCCGCGAGCGGGTTGACCCCCGCGAGCAGCCCGGTGGCGAGGCCATCGGGCACGCTCTGCACGCCGAGCACGAGGCCGGCGACGGCATCCGCGCGCAGCGTGTCCCTCCGGATCGGAAGACGACGTTCCAGC
>CAIYQJ010000082.1 GCA_903928275.1 uncultured Chloroflexota bacterium | reverse complement strand
CGGGCGCTCCTCCGCCAGCCGCGGGGCTGCCGTCTGGTGCCCCGGCTCCGGCGGCGCGGCTGCTCGCCTCGGCGCCCGTCCGCGAGTCGTTCCGGGACGTCAAGTTCCGCGTGCAGAGCCGGGTCATCCAGGAGCTCGACCCGCGCCTTGACCTGTCGAACCAGGTGGAGGTGCGGCGCCAGATCGAGGACATCTTCAGCCGCGTCGTCGACGAGGAGGGGCTCGCCCTCACCCGCGCGGAGCGGGTCCGGATGCTGGAGCAGATCACCGACGAGATCATCGGACTCGGCCCGCTCGAACCGCTGCTCCGCGACGAGAGCATCACCGAGATCATGGTGAACGGCCCCCGCCAGGTGTACGTGGAGCGCAGCGGGAAGCTCGAGCTGACGAACGTCGTCTTCCAGAATGACGATCACGTCATGCGGATCATCGACCGGATCATCGCGCCGATCGGTCGCCGCATCGACGAGTCGAGCCCGATGGTCGATGCCCGCCTCACGGACGGGTCCCGCGTGAACGCGATCATCCCGCCGCTGTCGCTCGTGGGACCGGTGCTGACCGTGCGGAAGTTCGCGGCCAGCCCGTTCACGGTGGAGGACCTCGTCAGGTTCGGGACGTCGACGACGGACATGTTCGACTTCCTCCGCGCCTGCGTGGAGGCGCGCCTGAACGTCTTCGTCTCCGGGGGCACGGGCTCGGGCAAGACGACGACCCTCAACGTGCTCTCGTCGTTCATCCCCAATGACGAGCGCATCCTCACGATCGAGGACGCCGCGGAGCTCCAGCTCCGCCAGGAGCACGTCGTGACGCTCGAGAGCCGCCCGCCGAACATCGAGGGAAAGGGAGCCGTCCCGATCCGCGAGCTCGTGCGCAACTCCCTCCGGATGCGTCCCGACCGGATCATCGTCGGCGAGGTCCGCTCCGGCGAGGCGCTGGACATGCTCCAGGCGATGAACACCGGCCACGACGGCTCGATGTCGACCGGCCACGCGAACAGCCCGCGCGACATGCTCGCCCGCCTCGAGACGATGGTCCTGATGGCGGGCGTGGAGCTCCCCCTCCGGGCGATCCGGGAGCAGATCGCCTCCGCCGTCGACCTCATCGTCCACCAGTCGCGGCTGAAGGACGGGACCCGGAAGATCACGAACATCACCGAGGTCCAGGGGATGGAGGGCGACGTCATCGTCATGCAGGACGTCTTCGTGTTCGAGCAGACGGGCGTCGTCGAAGGTCGGATCCAAGGCCGGCTCAAGGCCACCGGGATCAGGCCGCGGTTCGTCGAGAAGTTCGAAGTGATGGGGATCCGGCTGCCGCCGGGCCTCTTCGGGTTCACGTTCTGATCGGGGCCCGGGAATGACGTCCGCAGCCTTCGCCCTCGCCGCGATCGCGGCAGTCGCGATCATTCTCATCGCGTACGCGGTCTCCGCGGCCGCCTCGTCCCGAGGGATCAGCGGGCGTCTTGAGCGCTACGCCTCGACGGCCCGGCGGACGGAGGAGTCGAAGGCGACCGACAAGCCGTCGCCGTCGATCGGGGACCTCCTGAAGCAGAGCGTGGCGCTGGGCCAGTTCAACAAGGTCGTG
>CAIYQJ010000081.1 GCA_903928275.1 uncultured Chloroflexota bacterium | reverse complement strand
CGCCGCACGGGGCGGCCTTCTGGATCGAGCTGTCGTCCACGGCTCCCGCTGGGCTCGTGCCCGCCTGATCCGGTCTGTCGCTGGCGAAGCCTCGGTCGGGCCGACCGGCCGAGACCGTGTGAGAGAGCCCGTGGCCAAGTCCCCGTTATCCAGGCCGGACCGGGCTCGGGACGGCTACCGCGGGGTCGGCGCTGGCCGGCAACCCGGTCTCCGCGATCGTGTGGCCACCGGAGGCCCGATCGCCGTCGCGATACTGCGCCATTGCGCAAATACGCAAGTAATAGTATCCTCCTTCCCTTGTCCGGATCTGCACTGGAGATGTGTCCTCGTGCATGCGTCAGCAGACGGGAAGCGGGTTGGCGACGACGTCGGCGACGACGTGGTGCGCTCCCGTGAGGACGGGGAAGGCGACTGCCTCCCGGCCTGGCGCGACGTGCTCGCCGTCGTCGCGCACCCGGACGACGAGTCGTTCGGGCTCGGGGCGCTCCTCTCCTCGTTCGTCGACGGGGGCGCACACGTCTCCCTGCTGTGCCTCACGCACGGCGAGGCGTCGACCCTGCATGGGGTCACGGGCGACCTGGGCGCGATCCGTGCCAGGGAGCTGCGCGAGGCGGCGTCGGCCCTGGGGATCGCACGGGTCGGCCTCGCGGGCTTCCCGGACGGCGCACTGCCGTCGGTCGACCTAGGGACTCTCGTCGACGAGATCGACGGGTTCGTCGGCCCGATGAGCCCGGACGGGCTGCTCGTCTTCGACGAGGACGGCGTGACGGGTCATCCCGACCACCGGCGTGCGACGCAGGCCGCCCTTGCGTACGCGTCGCGGGAGCGCCTTCCCGTGCTGGGGTGGACGCTGCCGAAGGGCCTCGCCGCGGCGCTCAACGCCGAGTTCGCCGGAGCGTTCGCCGGACGCGACCCGTCCGCGATCGACCTGCGGATCGAGGTGGACCGTGGCCCGCAGCGCTGGGCCATCGCCTTCCACCGCAGCCAGGCGCTGCCCGGGCAGGCTCTGTGGCGCCGTCTCGAGCTCGCCGGACCCCACGAGCACGCAAGGTGGCAGGTTCGCCCGCCGGCGACGGCGGGGAAGTGGACCTGAACGTGACCGACACGACGTCGTCCCGGGATCGCCGCGGCGCGCCGACAGAAGGAGATACCCAGCCATGGAGATGACCATCGACTTCCCGGGTGGCGCTCGCGTCGATGCCCACTTCGGCGACTTCGTCGTTCCCACCGACCAGCCGCCGTCCGGCGGCGGCGAGAGCTCTGCGCCGACACCGTTGGCGACGTTCCTGTCGACGATCGGCACCTGTGCCGGGATCTACGTGCTGGGCTTCTGCCGGCAGCGAGGGATCCCGACCGAGGGGATCCGTCTCGTCCAGCGCATGCGGACGGACCCGATGACCCACCTCGTCAGTGACGTGCAGGTCACGATCGAGCTTCCGGCCGGGTTCCCGGAGAAGTACACGGACGCCGTGGTCCGCGCGGCCGAGCAGTGCGCGGTGAAGAAGCACTTCGAGCACCCGCCCGTGATCCGCGTCGACAGCACGCTGGCGGGCTGAGTCCCAGGCTCGGGGCCGCCGCACCGCGACGAGCCCCGGGTCGTCGATCCGGGTGAATCCGGCATCGGGCCGGAACCGGTCGCGATCCCTTTGCGCTCGAGCAGCACTCGGATGTCGAAGAGCAGCTCGAACGTTCGGCCGCCGCGAACGGCCGACCGTTGCCTGGGCGCTGCGCACACCACTGAGCAGCGGGTCGCCCGCGCGGCGCCCGGCGGCCGGTGGGGCGGCCCCCGTCGAGCGGATGTATCCATCCGCGACGCCAGCTCGTCTACCTGGCACAAGCGGGTGTGGACCCGCAGACACGAGGGACGATGAGATGAAGCTCGCACAGAACGAAAGCACCGCCGATCGGATCATCCGGGTCGTCGTGGGCCTCGCGCTCATCGCGCTGGCGGCCACGGGCACGGTCGCGGCACCGCTGAGCTACCTGGTCTGGGTCGTCGCGGCGGTCCTCGTCATCACCGGCGCCGTGGGCTTCTGCCCGCTCTACGCGATCCTCCGCGTCGGCACGCGCACCGCGAACCGCTGACACTGTGGGGGTGCGGGCCGCTCTCGCGGCTGCATCCCGATCACCGCGGAGGCTCGACTGTCCACCCACCCCGACGAGTTCGCCGAGGCGCTCTCCGCCGAGCTCCCGCGGCTCGTCCACCTCGCGACCCGCCTGGTCCGCGACGCGGACCAGGCGGAGGACTGTGCCCAGGAGACCATCGTGGGCGCATGGCGGCGGCGCGACCAGCTCCGCGACCGGGCGGCGCTCGGCGCGTGGCTCCGCCGCAGCCTCGTCAACCGGATCATCGACCGCTCGCGCGCGCACCACGACGAGCTCGACATCGACGCCGTCGAGGCCGAGTGGCAGGACGACCACTACTCGGTCGCGCCGGAGACGGTGCTCGAGCGCGCGGAGCTGCGCGACGAGCTGGAGGACGCACTTGCCCGCCTGCCCGTCATCTTCCGGATGCCCGTCCTGCTCCACGACGCGCTCGGCTGGACCGGCCCCGAGATCGCTCGCGCGATGGGCGCCGGACTGCCCGCCACGAAGCAGCGCCTCCGTCGCGGCCGGATGATGCTCGTGACGGCGCTCGCCGAGGACGACGCCCGCCGGCGCGCGAGCCTCGACCAGCCCCTCCGCTGCTGGCGGGCGCGCCGGCATGTCTCCGCCTACCTCGACGGCGAGCTCGATCCGACGACTCGCGAGGCGGTCGAGGCGCACCTCGAAGGATGTCCCACCTGTCCGCCGCTCTATGCGAGCCTCGTGGGCGTCCGGGCCACGCTCGGTGGCCTGCGCGACCCGGATACCGTGGTCGAGGACGCGATGGCGGATCGGATCTCCGCCCACCTCGCTGCACAGGCCGCAGGGGAGCCCGACCGATGAACGACGCACAGGGGCCGAGCGGCCCGACCCGGCAGCAGATATGGGACGACCGGCACGCGGCGCGTGAGCCGATCGAATCGCCGGAGCCCGACCCGACCCTGGTCGAGGAGATCGGTCCGCTGGCGCCCGGCCGCGCCCTCGACCTCGGTGCGGGCGACGGCCGCAACGCCGTCTGGCTCGCCGCGCACGGGTGGGACGTGACCGCGGTGGATTTCTCGCGGGTCGCGCTCGACCGAGGACGAGCGCTCGCCGACCGGGTCGGCGTCGAGGTCGACTGGGTTCAGCAGGATCTCCTCGCGTGGACGCCCCCGTCGCGCGCGTTCGATCTCGTCTGCCTCTTCTTCATCCACCTCGCGCCGGACGAGCGGCGCGCCGTCTACGCGCGGGCCGCGGAGGGCGTCGCCCCGGGCGGGAGCCTTCTCGTCGTCGCGCATGATGTTTCGAACCTGGGCCAGGGCGCGGGCGGTCCGCAGGACCGTGCCGTCCTGTTCACGGCCGACGAGATCGCCGCCGACCTGCGGGGGTTCGAGGTCATGCGCGCGGAGCCCGTGCGGCGGCCGGTGGGCGACGAGATGGTCGCGATCGACGCGGTGGTGCGCGCGGTCCGGCCGGGGGAGTGACACCGCGGGGGGACGGTCGCCTGCACCACCCGCGGCCGACGCTGTGTTCTCTGACTTGCGCAAGCATGCAATAACAGGTAGGCTTGTCCGCACCAGCCCTGCAACCGCCAGCGAGGACCCAGCCAGGACCGTGGACTTCACCGACGACGAGCTCGAGCAGTACCGGATGCACGCGGACGTGTGCAAGGTCCTGACGGACGCCAAACGGCTCATGCTGCTCGACACGCTGCGTGCCGGCGATCGGACCGTCGGTGAGCTGGCGGCCTCCATCGGCACCACGCTCCCGAACGCGAGCCAGCACCTGGCCGTCCTTCGGTCCGCGGGGCTCGTCGAAGGCATCCGCGTCGGGACCACGGTCGTCTATCGACTGTCCGAGCCCGCGATCACCGACGCCTGCGATGTCATCCACGGGATCGTCCTCCGTCGCCTCGCTCGGACGTCAGTGCCGGCCGCGGGCCGCGTCGACGACGCCGCCCTCCAGGCCGTCCAGGGGTGATCCCATGACCACGAAGACCAGCTACACGTTCGGGACGCGCCTCGCCGGGAGGATCGCCGACGTCCGTCCGTCCGTCGAGGCCGCGCTCAAGGCCGAGGGCTTCGGCGTCCTCACGGAGATCGACGTCGCCGCCACGATGAAGGCGAAGCTCGGCGTCGATCAGGCGCCGTACGTCATCCTCGGCGCCTGTAACCCCTCGCTGGCGCACCGTGCCATCGACGCCGACCCGTCGGTCGGCGTCCTCCTGCCCTGCAACGTCGTCCTCCGCGAGGACGGCCCGGAGACGGTCGTCGAGGTGATGGACCCGATGACCGTCATCGCCATCGCCGACGCGCCCGGGATCCGATCGGTCGCCGAGGAGGCGAAGGCCCGCCTTGAGCGCGCGGTCGCCGCCCTGGGAACCATCGCCTGATCGACACCGGTCCATTCGTCCAACCTCGGCCGGGCGATCGGCGCCGCGGCCAACGACCCAGAACGGAGCTTCCCCATGGCAGTCAAGACCGCGACCGTCACCCTGGATGGCGAAGGCCTCCGCCTCGTCGCCCGCACCGGTAGCGGACACACGCTCGTCCTCGACGACGGCAAGGGCGACACCGGTCCGCGCCCCGCGGAGCTGATCCCGGTCGCGATCGCCGGCTGCACCGCGATGGACGTCATGTCGATCCTGCGGAAGAAGCGCCAGG
>CAIYQJ010000080.1 GCA_903928275.1 uncultured Chloroflexota bacterium | reverse complement strand
CGCGGCGCGCCGCGCAGGCGGCGGTCGCAGCACCGCGCCTGTCCCCGCTGCGGGTTCCCGGGCAGCCCCGCCCGCTCGGCCGCCATCCGGCGCCCCGCCTCGCCGTGCGACCTCCGGCCCGGGCCGCGGGTCCGCTCGGCACGCGGCGCCCGGCCGCTTCGGCACTGGCCGACGCGGAGGTGTGTCGAGGACGCTGCGCGTGCCGCCGCCATCGTGCGTTCCCGGCGACTCCCGCGATCCGGTCTGAAGGACCGGGTCCGTCATGGGCACGTTCGACGGCGGGAAGCCGTGGCTCGGGCCGGAAGTGAGGCGACCATGTGTCGGCAGTTCATCATCCAGATGGAGAACCGGCCGGGCGAGCTGGCCCACGTCGCCAGGGCACTCGCCGCGCGCGGGATCGACATCCGTCACATCGCCACCGCCGGCGCCGGCGACGAGGCGTGCGCGTTCGTCACCACCACCGACCCCGACGCCACGCGGAGAGTCCTCGGCACGCTCGGCCACTCCTTCATCGAGGGGTCGCCGGTGCTCGTCGAGCTGGACGACGCGCCGGGCGCCCTTGCCGTGGCGGCCGGCCGGCTCGGCGACGCCCACGTGAACATCCTCGGGACGCTCGTCGTGGGGCGCAAGCCCGGCAAGGTGGAGTTCGCCTTCACCGTGGACGACGAGGAGGCTGCTCGAGCGGCTCTCGGCGTGACGGACCTGGTGGGCGTGAGCAGCTGAATCGCGGCGTCGCCGGGCGGGGCGGCCCCGTCGGGGTGGGGATGTCCCGGGAGCCCGACCGACCCGCAGCGCGCGGTCGGTGCCCGCAGAGGTGCACATCCCGGACGTGACATCCGCGCTGGAGGCGGTCCGCGAGGCGCGGGGAAAGGTCGTCGATGTCCTCGGCCCGTGCTGCTGACGAGGCGGCCGACGGCGAAGATCCTCCGTCCGACGGGAAAGCCGACCGCGAGCGGCCGGCCATCCTGGTCATCGGGCTGGGGAACCCCATCCTCGGCGACGACGGGGTCGGCTGGTACGTGGCCGACGGCGTGGAGGCGCGCCTGGGCGCCGGCCGCCCCGGGGTCCGCGTGGAGCGAGCCGCCCTTGGGGGGCTCGCGCTCATGGAGCGCCTCGTCGGAGCGCATCGCGCCATCCTCATCGATGCCATGGACACCGGGGCGGCGCCGATCGGCACCGTGACGAGCCTGGCCCTCGAGGACGTGACCGTCCGCCCCGCCGGCCACCTCGACTCGGTCCACGACGCGCCGCTCACGACGGCGCTCGCGGCGGGTCGGGCGCTCGGCGCGGTCCTGCCGGCCCACGTCGTCGTCGTGGCGATCGAGGCCCGCCGGATCGACATCTTCGACGAGCACCTGTCGCCGGCGGTGGCCGCCGCCGTCCCGGCCGCGGTGGACGCGGTCCTGCTCCTGCTCGACGCCTGACATCGGCGGGCCATCCCGCCCGTCGCCGGGTGCCGTCGGGACTTGGCCCCTCCGGGCCCGTGGGGTACGCTCACGGTCGCTGCGCCCTCACCGCGCCGCGATCCGGGTCCGATCCCGTGCCCGCGAGCGTCCCGGGCGTCGACCCGCGCCATCATCCCCTGGAGGAACCCCGGTGGAGACTCGAACGATCACCGACCCCGCGCCGCAGGCCGGCACCGCACCCATCCTCACGCACTGGATCGACAACCGGACGGACCCCGCGCCGCCGGTGCGGACGCAGGACGTCTTCAACCCCGCGACCGGCAACGTGATCGCGCGGGTGGCGCGCGGCGGGGCCGACGACGTGTCCCGCGCCGTGGCGGCCGCTCGCACGGCGTTCCCGGCCTGGCGCGACACGCCCCTCATCGCGCGGAGCCAGGTCTTCTTCGCCTACCGGGAGCTCGTCTGGCAGAACCGGGCGGAGCTGGCGCGCCTCATCACCCGCGACCACGGCAAGACGTTCCCCGACGCCTCGGTCGAGGTCCTCCGCGGGATGGAGACGGTCGAGTACGCGTGCGGGCTGCCCTCGCTCCTCGCGGGCATGAACACGCCGAACGTCTCTACCAAGGTCGACGCGGTCACCTTCCGCCAGCCGCTCGGCGTCGTCGCCGGGATCACGCCGTTCAACTTCCCGGTCATGGTCCCCATGTGGATCTACCCGATCGCGATGATGTGCGGGAACACGTTCATCCTCAAGCCGTCCTCGCACACCCCGGGCGCCACCCAGCTGCAGGCCGAGCTCTGGAAGCAGGCCGGCCTGCCGGACGGCGTGTTCAACATCGTGTACGGCGGGCGCGAGGCGGTGGACGCCATCCTCAACGACCCGGGCATCGACGCGATCCAGTTCGTCGGGTCCACGGCCGTCGGCCGCTACGTCCACGAGACCGGGACGAAGAACGGGAAGCGTGTCGCCGCGTACACCGGCGCCAAGAACGCGATGGTCGTCCTCCCGGACGCGGACATGGACCTCGCGGCGGACGCCACGGTCGCGGCGGGCTACGGCTCGGCCGGCGAGCGCTGCATGGCGCAGACGCTGATCATCACCGTCGGCGACACGCACGACCGGCTCATGCCGCTCGTCCTGGACCGGATCGCCCGCCTCAAGGTGGGACCTGGCATGGACCCCGGCGTGGACATGGGCCCCATCTACTCGGCCGACCACCGCAGGTCGGTGATCGAGTGGATCGATCGCGGGGAGCAGGAGGGCGCCAGCCTCGTCGTCGACGGCCGGCCGTTCCACCATCCCGAGTACCCCGACGGCTTCTACCTCGGCGTGTCGCTCTTCGACGACGTGACGCCGGACATGGCGATCTACCAGGAGGAGATCTTCGGTCCGGTCCTCGGCGTCGTACGGGCGAGGACGTACGACGAGGCGCTCGCGCTCGTCAACGGGCACAAGTACGCGAACGGCACGGCGATCTTCACCACCGACGGAGGCGCCGCGCGGCGCTTCCAGCTCGAGGTGGACGTCCCGATGATCGGCGTGAACGTGCCCATCCCGGTCCCGGCCGGCTACCTGTCCTTCGGCGGGGCGAAGCAGTCGGCCTTCGCGGACCTGCAGATGCGCGGCGAGGACTCCATCCGCTTCTTCACGAAGCAGAAGGAGGTCACGATCCGCTGGCCCGAGCCCGGCTCGCAGGGCCCGCTGAGCCTGGTGTTCCCCGCCAACAGCTGAGCCCTCACCCTCGCAGCTTCGACCGGCCCGCGCGGAACCCGCGCGGGCCGGTCTCTGCCCCGGCGCGCAGCAGCCACGGTGCCCGCGCGTCGGCGCCGGGTGCCCGCCGCAGCAGCCACGGTGCCCGCGCGTCGGCGCGGGGTGCCCGCCGCAGCAGCCACGGTGCCCGCGGTACCATCGCGCGGTGACCACGTCGCCGACGCCGCCTGCCAGCCCCGAGCCGGCGCAGCCGTCCTCCGCGCCGGGTCTGCCCGCCCCGAACCCCGGCAGGTACCTCCGCAGGACGCCGCGCGAGCACTGGCACGCCTTCATCTCGAGCCGCGACGACTACGGCCCGGCTCTCCTGCTCATCGTGGCGACGATCGGCGCGCGGGCGATCATCGGCGACCACCCGCTCGGCATCTTCTTCGGCGTGCTGCTCGGCGGGCTCACCCTCGTGTTCGTGTTCAACACGTCCGACGCATCGAGGCGGCTCGTCCGGTCGGCGGCCGCTCTCTCGATCCTCGCGACGGTCGTGTCCGGCGCGGCCCTCATCGTGGGCGCCGCCAACCCGCAGATGGAGAAGCTCGCCCGCGAGCTGTCCTCGCTCATCGGGTTCATCCTCGCCGTCGTGGCGCCGGTCGTCATCTTCCGGCGCATCGCGACACGGCCGCAGATCAACTTCCCCATGGTCCTCGGCGCGCTGTCGGTCTACCTGCTCTTCGGGCTGGCCTACTCGTACGTCTTCTCGCTCATCGCGGCGATCCAGGGGGTCCCGTTCTTCGTCCAGGCGAACGCCGACAATCCGACGAACTTCATCTACTTCAGCTACGTGACGATGACGACGGTGGGCTACGGCGACTACACCGCGGCGACGGACGTCGGCCGGATCATCGCCGTCTCGGAGGCGCTCCTCGGCCAGCTGTACCTCGTGTCGGTCGTGGCACTGCTCGTGGGGAACCTGGGGCGCCCGCGCACGCCCGCCGACCGATCGTGACCAACGTCGCTCGACGCCGGGCGCGTTCGCTGCGACCATGCGGCCATGACTGAGCAGACGCCCCAGGGACCGGATCCTGGCGACGGGATCGAGCTCCGCGCGGCGACGCCCGATACCCTCCGCCGGTCCCTGTCCCCGCTCCAGCGCGCGTTCGCGTCCGAGTGGACGGACGCCGAGTGGGAGGTGGACGTCCGCACGATGGAGGCCGACCGGGTCCTCGCCGCGTACGAGGGCGACGAGCCCGTCGGCGCTGCCGGCGCATGCACGTTCCGCCTCACCGTGCCGGGCGGCGAGGTGGGTGCCGCCGGGGTCACGCTCGTCGGCGTCAGCCCCAGCCACCACCGGCGCGGGATCCTCCGCCGCCTCATGCGCCGCCAGCTCGACGACGTCCACGACCGCGGCGAGCCGGTGGCGGTGCTGTGGGCGTCCGAGGGCGCCATCTACCGGCGATTCGGGTACGGGCTCGCCACGCTGAGCGGGACGTTCGAGGTGGACCGGACGCGGACGGCCTTCGCGCACCCGTCTCCGCCGGAGGGCCGGATCCGGATGGTCGACGGCGAGGAGGCGATCCGGATCCTGCCGATCGCGTACGACCGCATGATGGCCGCCACGCCGGGCGCGATCTCCCGGACCGAGGCCTGGTGGCGCTGGGCCATCGTCTACGACGCCGAGTTCCGGCGCCATGGCGCCAGCGCCAAGTTCTTCGGGCTGTACGAGGTGGACGGCGAGCCCGAGGGGTACGCGGTCTACCGCGTGCGGGAGGCGTGGGACGAGCGCGGCCCGAAGAGCGAGCTCGTGGTCCGCGAGGTGATCGCCGCCACGCCGCGCGCCGAGCGGGATGTCTGGCGCTGGCTGTTCGACATCGACCTCGTCGGCCGGATCCACGCCGACCGTGTGCCCGTGCCGCCGCCGCTCTTCCACCTGCTCGCGGAGCCGCGACGGCTCGGGCTCACCGTGGTCGACGGGCTCTGGCTCCGGATCGTGGACCTCCCCGCCGCGCTCGCGGGCCGCCACTATGCCTCCGCCGACGACCTCGTGCTCGACGTGTCCGACGAGTTCTGCCCGTGGAACACGGGGCGCTGGCGGGTGGACGCGGCCGGAGGGGCCGGTGCGGGCCTGGCGGACGGCACCGGGGACGGTGGTCCAGCGGACGCGACGGGAGCGACGCGCACGGCGGACACGACTGGCGCGACGCGGCCGGCCCTCGTGTCCCGGACCGATGCGCCTGCCGACCTCGCCGTCGATGCCGCCGACCTCGGCTCCGTCTACCTCGGCGGCGTACCGTTCCGCGATCTCGCGGCCGCCGGCCGCATCGTGGAGTTGCGCCCGGGCGCGATCCACCGCGCCGACGCGATGTTCGCGGCGGACCGGACGCCCTGGTGCAGCACGATGTTCTGAGCGATCAGGCCCGCTCGTCGCCGAGATCGAGCGCGAGCTGCGGGCTCTCGGTCCCGGTCTCGCCGGCGGCCGGCGGATGCTCGGCCGGGCCGCGGCGGCGGGGCCGGCGATGCGCCGCGACGCCGTCCGCGAGGAGAGACTCGCCGACGATCGCAGCCAGCCGCTCGG
>CAIYQJ010000079.1 GCA_903928275.1 uncultured Chloroflexota bacterium | reverse complement strand
GCCTCGTCTGCGGGCGTGGTGGCCGTCGGCGGTACGACGCTGAAGGTGGACGTGAGCGGGGCCCGCGTGAGCGAGACCGCGTGGTCCGGTGCCGGATCCGGCTGCTCGGCGTACATCGCCAAGCCGACGTGGCAGAAGGACACCGCGTGCACCAAGCGGACCGTGGCCGATGTGTCCGCGGTCGCAGACCCGGCCACGGGGGTGGCCGTCTACGACACGTACGGCAGCACCACGACCGGCAGCTGGTACGTGTTCGGCGGCACGAGCGTGGCGACACCGATCGTGGGCGCGATCCTCGGCCGCGCCGGTGTGCCGGCCGCCCCGGCGACCACCGCGCAGGCGCTCTATACGGCGACCTCGGGCCGGTACGACGTCACCTCGGGTCGCAACGGCACCTGCACCACGAAGACCAAGACCACGACCGCCTACCTCTGCACCGCAGGTGTCGGCTACGACGGGCCGACCGGGCTCGGCGTCCTCACGGGGTGGGCGCCCAGCGGGTCCTGAGCGCCCCGGCCCCGGCGCGACCGACGACAGGTGAGGTAAGGCTTGGTCACGGTTGGGGCACGAGCGGTGACCTCGCGGGATCTGCGTGGCACACTCGCGCCACTGGACATTGACGCCAAATCGGACACCTCGATGTCCCGCTGGCGTCTGGCGCCAGGGGCGCGTTCACGTGGGGACCGAGGGAGATCGCATGGCGAGCCGGGGCACCGACACCGAGGAACTGCTCACCCCTGCTGAGGTGGCGGCGCTGTTCCGGGTCGATCCCAAGACCGTCACCCGCTGGGCCAAGGCCGGCAAGCTCACGTCCATCCGCACCCTGGGTGGCCACCGGCGCTATCGCGCGGCGGAGGTCCGCGCCCTGCTCGGTGACATCCCGATGCAGCGTGACGCCGACGACGTCGTCTCCTGACGAACTCATCTCCTAGGGAGCGCGGGGCCGTCAGGCTCTCGACCGTCCGTTGTCAGGTCGGCGGGACCAGCTGTCGCAGCAGTGCCGCGAGGTCCTCGGACGAATGCTCGTGCCCGGCCGCCTGGTCGTGGGAGTGCATCCCGGCGTACGACCCGAAGGCGGCGCCCATGCCGGCCTGCATGATCACCGTCTCGCACAGCTGCACTGCGTGCTCGCCGGCCAGGCCGGGCTTGGCCAGGCAGAGCGACACGGCCCCGTGCGCCGCCGCCCACAGTGACGTCGCGACGAGCGCAGCGTCGGTGCCGGGCGCGAACACCCCCACGTCGATGCAGGATCTCACTGCCTCGATGAGGTGGTGGTAGGTCGGGCCCGCCACGATGTCCTCGGCACTGAAGGGGTCGTAGGTGTGCTTGTCGTAGGCGTCGTGCACCGCGGGCATGCGCATCATCGCGAGGCGGTATTGCTCGGGGTTGGCGAGCGCGAACTCGACGTAGGCCAGACCGCGTAGGCGCAATCCGTCGAAGGGGTCGGACGTCTTGGCGCCTGCGGCCTGCATCCGCTCGTCGAGCTCGGCGAACACCAGCCCGCACACGGCATCGAGCAGCGCCTGCTTGTCGGCGAAGTGAAGGTAGATCGACGGGGTCGAGACCCCGACCCGGTCGGCCACCGCGCGGATCGACATGGCGTC
>CAIYQJ010000078.1 GCA_903928275.1 uncultured Chloroflexota bacterium | reverse complement strand
TGGCGCAGCGACCCGGATGTCGGCGCGGGACGCCGCGGGTGGATGTGGCGGAGAGGGAGGGATTTGAACCCTCGATGGGTTGCCCCATACCGCATTTCCAGTGCGGCGCCCTAGGCCACTAGGCGACCTCTCCGCGGGCGAACGTCCACCACCCCGAGCGCGGTTCCGGCGGTCCGACGACCGGGCGCACAGGCTGGCGGAGAGGGTGGGATTCGAACCCACGGTGCTTGCGCACACCGCTTTTCGAGAGCGGCACCTTCAACCACTCGGACACCTCTCCGCGCACGAGGATACCAAAGCGGCCCCGACCGGGCGCCGGAAGGTCGGACGTCAGCTCGCAGAGGCGCCGATGAGGTCCTCGGCCTGCTCCTCCAGGATCCCCGAGACGACGCGGAGCCGCCGGCCATCGGTGGCACGGTGGAGCACGGTCGCCGCGGCACCCCGCTTCTCGTCCCGGACCGCGTACACCACCTCCGCGACCTCGCACTCCAGCAGCGCGCCGGCGCACATCGCGCACGGCTCGATCGTGGTGAAGATGGTCACGCCGGCCAGGCGGTCCGCGCCGAGCTTCCGCGCCGCGTCCCGCAGGGCCACCAGGACCGCGTGCGCGGTGGGGTCCCCCGACACCCGGACCTGGTCGTGTGCGCGGGCGACCATCGCCTCGTCGAGCACGGCGACCGCGGCCCCGGGCCGCTCGCCGGCCTCGAGGGCGAGCCGACTCTCGGCAAGCGTCTCGGCCATGAAGAGCTCGTAGTTCATGAATCGATCATAGGCGCTCTCGGCCCGCCGATCCTCCCCCGGAAGGGCGCGCGACGATCGACCGCGCTAGCATTGTCGGCGGCCGGCGCGCCTGGGCGGTCGGTCCTGACCACCCGTCACCCCTGGAGAACCCATGAGCCCCGCTCGACGCATCGGAATCCTCACCGGCGGGGGCGATGTCCCCGGCCTCAACCCCGTCATCAAGAGCGTCGTGTACGGCGCAGGCGAGCTCGGCTACGAGGTCGTCGGGATCCGGCGGGGCTGGGAGGGCCTCACCCACATGCAGCCCGGGCCGGACCTCGACCCGGACTACGCGATGATCCTGGACCGGCGGAACACGCGCGCGATCGACCGGACCGGCGGGACGATGCTCCACACGTCCCGCACGAACCCCCGCAAGATGCCGGCCGCTCGACTCCCCGCGCGCCTCGCGGAGAACAGGGCTGCGACCATGGAGGTCGGCGGCGGGATCTTCGACCTCACGCCCGTCGTCCTCGAGAACCTCGAGTCGCTCGGGATCGACTACCTCATCCCGATCGGCGGCGACGACACGCTGAGCTACGCACGCACGCTGGATGCCGCCGGGGTCCGCCTCATCGCGATCCCGAAGACGATGGACAACGACGTCCAGGGCACCGAGTACTGCATCGGGTTCGCCACGGCGGTCGCCCGCGCCAAGGAGCTCATCACGCGCCAGCGGTCGACGCTCGGGTCGCACGAGCGCATCGGCGTGTTCCGGATCTTCGGGCGCGACGCCGGCTTCACGGCGCTCTACACGGCGTACGTCGCGTCGGCGCGGTGCCTCATCCCGGAGGCCCCGTTCGACATCGATCACCTCGTGGAGGTCCTCGTCGCGGACAAGCAGTCGAACCCGAGCCGCTACGCGATCGTCATCGTGGCCGAGGGGGCCATCTGGCAGGGCGGGACGCTGCCGGACGTGGGCGACACCGACTCCTTCGGCCACCGCCACAAGGCGAACATCGGCGAGGCGCTCGTCGACGAGATCAGGCGCCGGTCCGGCGAGGAGGCCGTGGCGAGCGAGCTGACGTACGACCTGCGGTCAGGCGAGGCCGACATGCTCGACCAGATGGTCGCGATCACCTACGCGAACATCGCCCTCGACCTCATCCGCGAGGGCGCGAAGGGGCGCATGACGGCGGTCCTCGAGGGTCGTTACGCGCACGTGCCGCTCCCGGACCCCGGGCTGCCCCCGAGGACGGTCGACGTGGCCACGATGTACAACGAGGACCGGTTCCGGCCCCAGTACTCGGGTCGCCTGGGCCTGCCGCTGCTGCTGCGCTCCGACGCCTGACGGGCGGCCTGGCCGGCCCGATCAGCCGTCCAGTCCCGACAGCTCCCGGATGGCGCGGGCGAGGGCCGAGTTGTCCTCGTCGCCGTGCCCGCGGGCGATGAGGCCGTCCTCGATCGCGGCCGCGAGCGCCGCCTGCGGCAGCGTGGCACCGACCTCGCGGGCGAGCTCGAGCGCGATGCCGAGATCCTTGCGGTGGAGCGCGAGCCGGAACCCGGGCGGGTACTCGTTCGCGATCATCCGGCCGCTGCGGTTCGCGAGGATCCAGCTCCCCGCGGCGCCGCCGGAGAGCGCCGCCACGACGAGCTCGGGGTCGAGGCCCGCCTTCATCGCGAGCACGAGGCCCTCCGCGACGGCGAGGTAGCCGCCGGCGAGCATCACCTGGTTCGCGGCCTTGGCGACCTGGCCGGCACCGACCGGCCCGAGGTGCGTGATCGTCCGACCCACCAGCTCGAGGATCGGTCGGGCCCGGGCCACGTCCGCGTCCCCACCTCCCACGAGGACCGACAGGGTCCCGTTGCGGGCACCCTCCGACCCGCCGGTGACCGGCGCGTCGACGAACGCGACCCCGGCCTCCGCGAGCCGAGCCGCGAAGGATCGCGTGGCCGCCGGTGCGATCGTGGAGCAGTCGATGACGAGGAGGCCGGGTCGGGCGCCGGCCGAGATGCCGCGCGCCGCGAAGAGCACCTCCTCGACGTGGGGGGTGTCCGAGACGCAGATCACGACGATGTCCGATGCGGCCGCGAGCGCCGCCGGGTCCTCGACCTCGCCCGCGCCGAGATCGAGGAGCGGCCCGGCCCGGCCCGACGTGCGGTTCCAGACCGTGACCTCGTGCTCGGACCGGGCCAGGTTCGCGGCCATCGCCGCGCCCATCGTGCCGAGGCCGGCGAAGCCGATGTGAGCCATGCGTCCCTCCCTGTCGCGCGGTGGTGGCGGTCGTCGTGGGTCCGGAGCGAGGATCAGGCGCGGGCGGCGCCGCGGTCGTCGCGGACGACCCGGCCGCCCTTGGCGACGACGACCGGGCTCTCGAGCTCACGGACGTCCGCGAGCGGATCGCCCGCGACCGCCACGAGATCGGCGAAGCGGGCCGGCTCGAGGGTGCCCACGCGGTCAGCCCAGCCCATGAGCTCGGCGGCCCACAGCGTGGCCGAGCGGACCGCGCCGAGCGGCGAGAGCCCGCAGCGGACGTACCACGCGAGCTGCCGCGCGTTGAGGCCGTGCGGGTAGACGCCGCTGTCGGTGCCGAACGCGAGCGGCACACGGGCCGCGACGGCCCGACGGAAGACGAGGACCGCGGTCGCCATCGTCTCGTCGTTCTTCCGCAACGTCTCCGCCGGCCACCCATCGCGCGCCCCGGCCTCGGCGATCCACTCGCCGTCGTAGAGGTCCATGACGAGGTACGTGCCGGACGCGGCGAGCATCGCGACCGCCTCATCGTCGAGGATCGACCCGTGCTCGATCGACCGGACGCCGGCCCGGATCGCCCGCTTGGCGCCTTCCGCCCCGTGCGCGTGCGCCGCGACGGAGGCGCCGTAGTGGGACGCCTCCTCGACCGCGGCGCGCAGCTCGTCCTCCGTGAGCTCCGGTGCGCCGGGGACGCCGCCCTGGGTGAGGACGGCACCGGTCGCGATGCACTTGATGACATCGACGCCGCCGATGAGGAGGCGCCGCACGCGGTCGCGGACCTCCGCCGGCGAGGTGACGACGCCGAAGCGCAGGTCGTCCGGGAGCCGGATGTCGTGGGCGAGGCCGACGACGTCTCCCCCACCCCACGGCGCGGTGATGTACGCGCCGGCGACCTGCATCCGCGGGCCGTCGACGTCGCCGGCATCGATCGCGTCGCGCAGGTCGCGGTCGACGAAGGCGCGGAATGAGCCGAGGTCGCGCACGCTCGTGAACCCGGCCCGGAGGGTGGCCCGTGCGTTCCGGACGCCGCTGAAGGCCTCCTGCGCGGCCGAGGTCGTCGTCGCGGGGACGCCCGCCTCCTGGACGTCGCCGACGAGATGGGTGTGGCAGTCGATGAGCCCGGGCACCACCCACAGGTCGCGCAGGTCGAGCGAGGCCGTCTCGGCGGCGGACGGCGCATCGGCGCCGGCGAGCACGGCGGCCACGCGGCCGTCCTCGACGACCAGCGCTCGGTCCGCGACGAACCCCCCCGCGCGGACGTCGAGCAGGTGGCCGGCGCGGACGACGGTGCGGTCGGTCATGGCCGCGACGGTAGCAGAGGCGGAGCGGCCAGGGGCGCCGTCACCAGAGGTCCCCGACGGTGAAACCGTCCGGGAACGGGTCCTGCGGGTCCACGACGTACGAGGCGAAGCCGGTGATCCACGCGGTGCCCGTGATCTCGGGGACCACCGCCGGGTACGGCCCGACCGTGGTCTCCTCGACGATCCGTCCCGTGAAGACCGTGCCCAGGATCCCCTCGTGCACGAACGGCTGGCCGACGCCGAGGAGCCCACGTGCATGGAGCGTCGCCATCTTCGCGGACGTCCCGGTCCCGCATGGCGAGCGGTCGATGACACCCGTCCACGTGGAAGGCCGGTCCCAGTCGAGCTCGCCGGTGGACACGGTGACGACGTTCTTCCGGTGGGCGTCGGGCCGGCTCGGCTCGCCGGAGAGCTGGCCGATGGTGACGCCCGCGAAACCCGGCTGCTCCGGGTGGACGACCGGCAGCTGCTCGCGCGCGGCCGCCTTGAGGAGCTCCGTGATCCGGACGATGTCGCGGCCCTCGTCCGGCGTGAGCCGGAGGCCGAAGCGCGCCGCGTCCGCGATGACGTACCACATGCCGCCCCACGCGACATCGACCGGGACGGTCCCGAGCGTCGGGACCTCGATCGGGGCGTCGAGATGGGCCGCGAAGGCCGGGACGTTGCGGAACGTGACGTGCGTGACCTTGCCGTCGCGGCACGCCGCCCGCACGCGGATGAGCCCCGCCGGCGCCTCCAGCGTGATCTCGGTGACCGGTTCGACCATGGGGAGCATCCCGGTCTCGAGCAGCACCGTGGCCACGCAGATCGTGTTCGTCCCGGACATGGCGGGGTACTCGACCTGCTCCATGATCACGAACCCCGCGTCCGCCTCGGGCCGCGTGGGCGGGAGGATGACGTTGCAGCACAGGGCCGGGTAGCCGCGCGGCTCCCGGAGCATGCGCAGGCGCAGGTCGTCGCCGTGCTCGGCGAGGTGGCGCGCCTTCGCGAGCATGGTGGCGCCGGGGACATCGAGCACGCCACCGACGATGACGCGGCCGGGCTCGCCGCAGGCGTGGGCGTCGACCGCCTGGATCATCCGCGAGAAGCGCAAGCGTGACCTCCGGTGCCGGCGTGGTTCAGCGCAGGGCGGCTGCCGCCTCCGCCGCGATCTTGGCGTCCGCGGTCTCGATCACGATGACGATATCGCCCCGGGTGGTGACGTAGGACACGGACCCGCCGTCGCCATAGTCGACCTTGAGGAACGGCTGCCCTCCGAGCGTGACCGTGCTCGTCGTCACGCCGGACCCGTTCGCGGCGAGCCACGTGTCGAGCACGATCTTCCGAAGCGCGTCGCCCTTCATCCCCACGCCGCGGAGGGCGAGGATCGACAGGTCCACGGAGCTGGTGGGGTCGTACGCCTGCGCCACGCGCAGGTCGTCGGGGGACTTGCCCGCGGCGCGCAGGGCGGCGGTGATCGCCCGGCTCCCGGCGTCGGTGCCGAGCACGGACGTCCCCACGGCGCTCTCCATCGAGAGGGCCGTCCCCGCGACGGATGTTGGAAGCACCGCCTCGAGCTCCGGCGCGGCGGCACTCGGCACCGGCGACGGTGCCGCCGACGCGATGGAGCCCGCGTCGGAAGGCGATGGGGCGGTGGTCGACACGGCCCCGGAGGGCGGCGCCGCGACGCCCGTCGATGGCGCCGACGACCCGGTGACGACCTGCGGTCCGGCGCCGCCGAGCGCCCGGTCGAAGGCGGACGCGACCGCCTCGGCCTCGGCGGCCGTGGCATCGCCCGAGGCCGCCATGTAGGCGACGACGTCGCCGTGACGGAACTGGACGAACGTGGCTCCGGACGGATCCAGTGCGGTGAACCCCTGCTCGCCGAGGTCCGTGCGGGACGTCACCGTCTGTCCCGCCGCGGTCGCGGCGGCCTGGGACTTCGTGACGGCGTCGGCCGCGCCGGTCGGGAAGCAGGTGACCGTCGCGTAGACGACCGCGCGGGCGCTCGTCTGCCCCTGCGGCGCGGGGCCGAGGAGCGTCATCTGCATCCGGTCCACCTCGAACTGCGTCCCGCCGATCGACCAGCCGGCAGGAAGGTCGGTGACGGACGGGGTCGCGCCCCACGCGGTGGACTGGCACGACGCGGTCGCCGGCGACACGAGACGCCACGCGGTCAGCCCGACGGCGACGAGCGCGATCACGATGGCGCCGATGGCCAGGCCGCGAGCGAGACGGGAGTCCGCCCGGGCCGCCTCGATCGCGGCGTCCTCCGGGTAGTCGGCGTCACCGGAGGGATCCGGACCGTCCGAGTGCTCCGGCTCGGTGGCGTCGGCAACGTCGGTGGCGTCGGTGGGATCGGATGGAGAGGGTCGCTGATCGGTCATCGTCGCAGAGGATGCACCCGATCACTGAAAGCCGCCTGAAGGATGGCGCCCGTGTCTCGCGCCGACCGCTCGCGGAGGATCCGGCCACGCCGAGGCCGCACCGCCACGCATCGCCCGACCGATCCGCGCGACGAGTCGATCGCTGGGCGGCCGGGCGGGCGTGAGGCCCGTTCGCGCCCGGCGCCCGCGAGCGTCAGGTCACGGCTGAGTCGTGACGATCGTGTTGTTGGCCTTCCACCAGGCGAAGAGGTCCTTGAGGGTCCCACCCTTCATTTCGAGCGTAGCGAGGACCTTGCCGTCGGGATACGCCTGCTCGATCCACGCCGTCCCGTCGGTGCTCGTGTAGCACAGCAGCCGGTAGTCGGGACTCGTGAGGACCTTGCCGTCCGGGAAGGTCGACTGCCACGTGCCGTCGCTGGGACCAGTGGCGCAATCCTTGGCCGTCGTCGCGCCCCGGGCGGTCACGTTCTCGGCGACGCCGGCCTTCAGCGACGCGGCGCTGTCGTAGAGGTCGTACCAGATCGAGGTGATCCCGGTGACGGGTGAACAGACGGCGGTCTGGACGACGGTGCTCCGCACGGGGTCAGTCGCGTGAGTGCAGTTCGGCCAGTACGCGGTGGGGACCAGCGGCTGGAGGAGGTCGATCGCCGACGAGGCGCCGGCACCGCTCGCCAGCGGCGTCGCGAGCGCAGCGTCCGAGGGCGCGGCGGATGGCGCGCTGCTCACGATGGCGAGCGCGGGTCCGTTGATCTCGCCCTTGAGCGTATCGCCGCCACGCTGGACGATCACCGAGAGCGCGTCCGTGGGGCCGTGCGACCGCAGGACGGAACAGTACGTCGCCTTCGTCCCGTCGGCGCCGACCGCCGTGCCATTGAGGTCCGTCAGGAGGTCACCCGGCTGGATGCCGGTGTGGTCCGCCGGCGATCCGGGGACCACCGACAGGATCGCGATGCCCTTGCGGGTGGAGTCCGCCTCGCCGTTGATGCCGATCGTGTCGAGGTTCTTGCCGGTCTTGAGCTGGTCGATGACGGGCGCCGCCTCCGTGGAGGCGATCGCGAACGACTCGCCGGCGATCGGCGTCCCGGGGGCGCCCCACGAGTACTCGACGCCGATCACCTTGCCGTTCGCGTCGACGACCGGGCTCCCCGAGTTGCCGGGGTACGTCTGGGCGGTGATCTGGATCTCCTGGGTCACCGAGGCCCACGAGGTGTCCGCCTTGTACGGGGGCTTGGCGACGATCCCGTTCGTCAGCGTGTAGGGATCGCCGTTCGGATGGCCGGCGACGTAGATGGGCTCGCCGACATGGGGCGCCGTGGTGGAGAAGGCGAGGGCAGGATAGGTCCCGTCTACCTTCAGGACCGCCAGGTCGTTGCATTCGGAGACGCCGAGGAGGTGCGCGTCGTGGAGCGTGGGATCCGAACCGATCGAGACCTTCCAGAAGGCGCCGCCCGCGACGACGTGGTTGTTCGTCACGATGAGCCCATTCGGGTCGACGACGAAGCCGGATCCCGTGAAGGTCTGCTCGTTCGTGCCGTCCGCCGTCACGAACGTGCCCTGCGTCTGGATGTAGGCGACGGAGTCCTGGAGTGTCCCCAGGTCGAACGAGGCCGCGGCGGTGGGCGCGGCCGTGGGCGAGGTTGTGGCCGACGCGACGGGGATGCGTGATGGAGCGGGCGCCGTAGCGCTGCTGCTGCATCCGACGACAACGAGCGCCGCGCTGCACCCGACGACGAGCCAGCGGACCGAACCCGGCCACGCGAAGATCTTTGCCATTGCCACAGCCTCCCCCAGCGTCAGTCAGGCGACCGACTCAGGATAGCGCCGACGCCCGCGCACGGACAGTGGGCATCGCAGGGGCGCGGACGGCTCGTGGGGCGACCGCAGCCGCTGAAACGGCAGCGCCGGATGCGAGGAGGTGGCGCGCCCGGCGGGACTCGAACCCACGACCTTCAGGTCCGCAACCTGACGCTCTATCCACTGAGCTACGGGCGCACGCGCGGCGGGGTGGCGGAGAGGGAGGGATTCGAACCCTCGAAGCAGGTTACCCCACTTGGCGGTTTAGCAAACCGCTGCACTAGGCCACTATGCGACCTCTCCGTTCCGTGGCGACCGGGATGATAGCACGGGGTCGGCGGCTCGCCGGCCCGAGCCGGCGCGTGGTCCGTGGCCGCGATGGGTCGCCGGTCAGCGCCGAGCCGGCGGCCGCGAGCCGGCGGCCGCGTTGACAGCGCCGGCGGCGGACCGTACGCTCCGCGGGCGATGAGGACGCGCGCATTCGCCTATTCCTACCGCCGCCCGGCATGACCCACCCCTGGCCCTAGGCCCGGGCTCGCGGGCTGTGCCGGGAGAGCAGAGGTGCGGAACCTCTGCTTTTTTCTTTGTCCGGGCACGGACCGGAAGGACTGAGGACCCATGTTCGTCGTGATGGCGCCCGCCGCCACGGAAGACCAGATCAACGCCGTGAAGAGCCACATCCTGTCGGAGGGGCTCGCGGCGCACGAGAGCCGCGGCGTCGAGCGAGTGGTCATCGCTGCGCTCGGCGAGGTGGGGCCCCGCAAGGAGGTCCTGGCGAGCCGCTTCGCGGCCCTGCCGGGGGTGGAGTCGGTGACGCCGATCAGCCGTCCGTTCAAGCTCACGTCGCGGGAGTTCCACCCCGAGGACACCGTCGTGGACGTGCGGGGCGTCCGGATCGGCGACGGCTCGTTGACGATCATGGCGGGCCCGTGCTCGGTGGAATCCCGCGAGCAGCTCTTCGAGACCGCCGAGGCCGTGGCGGCCGCCGGGGCGCGCGTCCTCCGTGGCGGGGCGTTCAAGCCGCGCACGAGCCCGTATTCGTTCCAGGGGCTCGGGCTCCAGGGCCTGCGCCTCCTCGCCGAGGCGCGCGAACGGACGGGCCTCCCCGTCGTGACCGAGGTCATGGAGCCCGCCCAGGTCGACCTCGTCGCCGAGTACGCCGACATCGTCCAGGTCGGCGCCCGCAACATGCAGAACTACTCCCTCCTCATGGCCGTCGGTCGCATCGCGAAGCCCGTGCTGCTCAAGCGCGGCTTCGCCGGCACGATCGAGGAGTGGCTCATGTCGGCCGAGTACGTCATGAGCAGCGGCAACCCGAACGTCATCCTCTGCGAGCGAGGCATCCGGACGTTCGAGACGTACACGCGCAACACCCTCGACCTGGGCGCGGTCCCGCTCCTCCATCACCTCACCCACCTCCCGGTCGTGGTGGACCCGTCCCACGCCACCGGCAAGCGATTCCTCGTGAAGCCGCTCGTCCTCGCGGGCGTCGCGGCGGGCGCCGACGGCGCCATCGTCGAGGTCCACCCGCGACCCGAGGAGGCGCTCTCGGACGGGGAGCAGTCGCTCACGCTCGACCAGTTCCGCGAGATCATGGCGCTCGTTGGACCGGTGCACGCCGCGGTGGCCTCGCTCCACAGCGAGTCCGTGCTCTCCGGGTCCGCGCTGCGGGTCGGGGGCGGCCGGCATTGAGCCGCACCGCCACCGAGGCGGCCGCCGCGACCGTCGCGCACGCGCCGGAGGCGGTCGTCCGCCACGCCGGACGCCTCCGCGGCGAGCCGCGCCTGCCCGGCGACAAGTCGATCAGCCACCGCGCGCTGCTGCTCGCGCTCCTCGCCGAGGGCACGAGCGAGATCCGGGCGGCCGGCGACGGCGGTGACGTGCGGTCCACCGCCTCGGTGGTGGCGCGGCTCGGGGCACGCGTCGAGCGCGTCGCAGAGAACGACGGCCGCGTGGACTACCGCGTCGTCTCGCCGGGCCGCGACGGCATCGCGGAGCCGGACGGCGTGCTCGACTGTGGCAACTCCGGCACCACGCTC